>NZ_CAKRAS010000071.1 GCF_934295145.1 uncultured Eubacterium sp.
ATTTACGCCACCCTTGACCATATACAAAAGAACTGCTATACGTCGATTACCGACGGCGAGAAACTCAAAAACAGTTTAAAGCAAGAGAATTTACTTCTTCCATTGTGTATATTCATACGAAACCCCGTATTATACAGAATCAACACTAATCCGACAGTTATGGGGATTTGCTTATTTGGGCGGCGAAGCCGCTATATGTTCTTAGATTCAGAGCCCGAGGGAGAAATTCAGCTACCGCGCAGCGGCGTGCCCTTGAAAGAGAAAAAAAAACGGCTACACTGTTACCAGCGACGGAGAAAATCTACATGTTCTTGAGTTCTTCGCCGTCGGTAACAAAGGGAAAGCCGTTCTTTTTTTCTTCTGTCAAGGGTAGCGTCCATACCCAAGCGCTTACATGCAAGTCATCTTTCGATATGTAAATCTTGCGCATGCAGTATAGTGCTTATTACTTCAGTGAATTATATGCATGCGTGTCACGCAGTGCCACGGCGTAAATGGAACAAAGCAGAAACAAACTCCAACGAAAGAACCATTGTAAAATTTTCGTTGTGACCGCTGCGTCTAGCCCGACCGCGGGAGTGTGTCTGAGCACGCCGGTTTTGCGGGCGAGTTCGCGGGAGCGGTCGGAATAAGCGACGCAGTGGTCACAGAAAATTTTTCAGGTTCTTGTTGGAGTTCGTTTCTGCTTGTTCCAAACCACCCTAAACAAGAATTTAATCGAATAGTTCTTTGGCTTTCGTATAGTTAAATACCGGTCCCTCCAGGCAGACGTACGTTTCATTAATCTTGCAATGACCGCACTTTCCTACCGCACAGGACATCTTCCGCTCAAATGAAACCCAGATTTTCTCTGGCGGAACTCCGCATTTCATACACTCCAGCGCGGAAAATCGCATCATTGGAGGCGGTCCTACGATGACTACATTATAATCCTCGAAGCTGTCAAATGGCACCTCCGGAATATATTGTGTAACCATTCCTTTATGGAATCCCGGTGCTTCGGAATTATCCAGACAGTATGTACAGTGGAATTTTTCTGCAAATTTTGCACGCTCCTCATTGAACAGCACACAGTTGATATCCTTAAATCCGGCGATCAGATACACTGATTTGCAGATTTCCGGATGATCGTAAAAATGAGTTAATGTCGTTTTTACCGGTGACATACCAGTACCACCGCAGATAACAACCAGATTTTTGTTCTCAAACTGTTCCACCGGAAATGCATTTCCATACGGTCCACGCATGAACAGTGTATCTCCTGCTTTCAGGTCAAACACGCCTCCGGTCAGTCGTCCGACTTTACGGATGGTAAATTCCACATACCCCGGGCCTTTTCCACAAACAGAGATCGGCGCCTCTCCGATTTTCGGCAAAGACAGCTGGAAAAACTGTCCGTAACCCGGATCTTTGTCACAGGCCACACGAATCGTAAACTCTGCTGCCGTCTGGCGCAATACATGTATGATTTTGTGCGGTTCCGGTTTCATAATATTTTCCATTGCGCTACGCCTCCTCTCCCGCATTCATTTTTTCAATTTCCGCTGCAAGTCCGTCCACTGCATCAAAGAAAGAAATCTCTTTCGGACATCTCATATCGCAGCGGCCGCATCCGATACACATCTGTGCATCGCAGGCAATCCCATGACTGCCATCCTTTGCGAAACGGTCTGCAAAATCATAAAACTTATGCAACACCTTAAAACGCATGTTTGCTCCTGGTGTCTTGCGGGCACGACCACCACCTGCTGTTTCGGTAAAGGATTCCAGCATACAGGAAGACCAGACCCTGCGGCGCTCACCGCTGCGGCTTCCCTCCTGATAAATAACATCCACCGTATCAAAACAGCTACAGGTTCCGCAGACAGTATTGCATCCGCCACAGGACATGCATTTTTCATCAAACTGATTCCAATACTCCAGATCACTGATCGGTTTTAACATACTGCGGTCTGTGATCTGCGGAATGTGCAGTTTTTTCTGATTTTCCTGTACATATTCCGGTGTGAAATCACAGGCTGATGCAGATGAAAAATCGCTGCTAAGTGCAGCATCTTTTACATCCACCAGCACTTCATTTTCTGTGATACGGACAGCTGCATCGTACTTCTCTGTCTTGTTTGTTCCCATGGAAACACAGAAGCAATCTGCAAAACTCTCGCGGCATTCCAGCATAACTACTTTTACTTTTTCCCGCAGTCTGGCGTAAAAATAATCCGCATGACCGCCGTTTTCCATGAAAATGCAGTCCAGACGTGCCATTCCGTTGATATCACATGGACGGGCAAAAATCAGAACTCCCTTATCGTCTGCCAGTTCACTCTCTGTCACATCAGTATCGGTAAAATAAAACATCGTCTGTGACACCGGATAATACGCTTCCTTCGGGGAAAAATCGGACTGACGATCCAGCACGATCTGATCAATGGTTTTTATCTCACGATAGCGCACTTTTTTCTTTCTCTGATCCCAGGCCGGAGCAAATATATGGTAAGCTTCGGACCAGGCAGCCAGAATATCATTCATCTTGTCAAAATCTACGCGATATCCCATATTGCACCTCCCATTGCCAGCATTTCTTTCTCCTGCTCCAGAAATACGCCAGTCAGTTTTCCTACTGCCTGATAAAACTCTGTCTGCGCATATTTGCTGATATCCATGCAGAAAGCACCTGCCCATTTCAGATGTTTACATAAAAATTCATTCTGATCACGGTTTGACATTGCCACCCGATCCGCATTGTCTGTCTGACAGGCAAGTAATTCTTCCTCACACAGAACTGCCATAAATTCCAGTTCCAGACCGATATGGTCATTCATGGTGCGGAACATATCTTTGCTCGGTTCCCATCCGTGCAGTGCATACAAAGCCAATGTCTCCTGCTCAGTACGTCCGCCGATCTCATGTTTTTTATTTGTATAAATAGACTCATACGGGAACGCCGCCACACCGGTAGCCTCTCCTGCTGCCAGAAATGTCTTCGCATAATCCGCAGCTACATCCTCCAGATCCTCATTTTTCAGATCTGCAATGGACTTTGCCATACACGCATAAGCCTCAGCCAGCTCCGGATTTTCGCAATCTGTCGGAAACTGCATCTGCTTCATATTGGCCAGCGTTTCCGCATCCACTTCCATGATGTACAGACCGCCAAGGAAACGATAAAGTCCTGCTCTGGCTTTTGCCAGCTGTTTTCTTAATTCCACCTGTTTCATCCCTCTTTGGCCTCCTTTTTTTCATTTATTTCCGTGTGCGCGACTTTGGCTTTTTTGAAATGATCTTCAAAGATTTTGTGAGCCATTTCGCTCTCCGGCTCCTCATAAATACCATTTCGCAGTGCTTCCTCAAATTCAAACGGAAGCATATCGATCCAGTTCTGTTTTTTCAAAATAAAACGTCCGGACGGATGATTTCCGTTATCATCCTTCAATGTATACACATGACCTTCATTCTCTGCCAGAATTCTGGATACTTCGCTCTCCGGATCATTGATATCCCCGAAATGCAGTGCGCGACCGGAACAATTTTTCACGCAAACCGGCTCCTCGCCTTTTTCCCGCAGCTGCGCACAGCCGGTACACTTATCCATGACACGCAGTTCCTTGTTAAAATTGTTTGCATGGAACGGACATGCCTTCCTGCAACTCTGACATCCGATGCAGATGTCCTGATCAATGCGGATCACTCCGTCCTCTTCATCCTTGTAACATGCGCCTGTCGGACACACATCCACACAACTCGGATCCTCACACTGCTGGCACATTACCGGCAGAAAATACATCTGCAGATCCGGATAGACCCCAGTCGGTCCCATATGATATAATGTGCTTCTGGAACGGCCCAGAGCCACTTCATTTTCAGTCTTGCAGGCAACCTGGCATCCACCTTTACAGCCGATGCACCGGTCCACTTCTACAACCATTGCATATTGTTTCATCACTCTGCCTCCTCGTTCCCTATGCTTTACCTAACGGAAGCCAATTTACAAAGTCTTCCGGTTTCTGCCAGATGCCTTCCGGCGCACTGTCCGCTTTGGAAATACGCACCTGATAAGCACGGAGTGTATGTGTACCAACGACATCGTTAAACGGTGCGGTGGATTTCGACAATACATTTACATTTGTCTCCTGCCATCCATGTGTCTTTGTATTCATGGTCTCCGGATGCCAGAAACGCTCCATACATACCGTTCCCGGATTGATTCCTTTTGTAACCAGCGCTTTCGCACGGATCTTGCCTCGTTTGGATTCTACCCAGACCCAGTCTCCCGGTGCGATGCCATACGCTTTTGCCACATCCGGATAGATCCAGATCTCCGGAACCGGATACAGTTCACGCATAGCTGCAGCATTACGCAATGTGGAATGATGATAGAATGGCACACGGCCGTTTGTCATAACAAGTGGATACTCCCTCGCTGTATCGTCATCACGCACCGGACTCTCCACCGGCTCCAGATAATACGGCAGCGGCTCATAATCCTTATCTGCCGGTGCAAACTCAATCGGCAGGAACGGCTGACCGGTTCTTCCCAGTGTGATCATACTCTCCACATAGACTTCAATCTTCTTCGAAGGTGTATCAAAGCCCTTCGGCAGCCCTGTCGCTTCGTCAATCTGTTTGTATACATAATAGCTCTTCCATTCTTCCTTGGACATGTACTCGAATGGCGCTTTCTTTTTCATCTCTTCCCAGGTCATTCCAACCGCTGGTGTCAGATGATCAAAAAACTCATCCATAGAATCCCAGTATGGAAGCTGATCTCCCATAAACTCCGGATCAAACGCTTTCTGACACATCTCATGACCAAGTTCTGCACATTTTTTTGCCAGACGGGACCAGATCAGAGTCTCATCCATAGTCTCCCAGAGATGAACCACCTGCTGTCTTGCCACCAGCATATTACAGGTCTCCACGATCATATCTGTCTCAAGCCACTCCTCCGTCGGCAGTAAAATATCTGCGTAGCAAGAAAAAGAAGTCGGATACATATACATATGTACAATAAAATCAAGCTTCTCAATGGCCTCTGCCCATCGTCCGGACTCTGCCAGTACACCAAGTTTATTTCCGGAACGGTCGATCCACATTCTCGGCTGATACGGTTTCTCTGTCAAAATTGCGTTCAGTACACTGCCCGGATGACCTGCATACCAGATACTTAAGCCCTTGTGCTCTCTTCCACCCAGACGTTTCTTCAACTGCTCCGGCGGCAGACATTTCAATGCAACCGGAACCGGATAGTTCGGCACTTTCAGCACGCCACTGGTGCGGAACCGCTGCATCAGTGCGCCCGGTTTTTCCAGATTACCCATCAGGAAATCAATGGTATCCGCAGCCATGGCAGCCTGTACGGAATTCGGTGTCTGATCCGTAGCCACGCCAAGGCAGATGCCGCTTGGAGCATTCTCCAGATACATCTCAATGGCAGCCTTTATACGGTCTGCATCCAGCCAGCAGATTTCTGCTGCTTTCTCCAGTGTGAACTCCTCGCAGCGCTCATATAACAACTGCATACCTGTCTTGTATACTTTTCCATCTACCTCGTAAGTACCCCATAACGCCGGAGATAATTGTTCATTGAACGGATACTCCATTGGCTGCATGGAATCTGTTTTTTCATCCCATACATAAAACGTATCCGGCGCACCGTTTTCGCCTTTTTTCGCACGGGCAAAATAGCGGCTCTCCACCTCTACCAGATACGGCAGGTTCGTCCATCGTGTCACAAACTCCTCATCGTATCTGCGGTTTACTAAAATGTATCGAATCCATGCCATCTGCAGGGCAACGTCTGTACCCGGACGGATTGGCAGCCAGATATCTGCTTTTGCCGCATCCGGTGTAAAACGCGGATCGATGCAAATCGTCTTTACACCCTTGGCACGCAGTTCGTTTACCATACGGCCGCCGCTGGCCGGTGCAGAATAAGCAGGACCTGCCCCCCAGAGCACCAGACATTTAATCTTGGCATTTTCATAATCATACAGCTCCAGCGCATTGGAATCCGCAATACTGGAATCCGCACCACCATACATCATGGCACAGGACAGAACACGCGGCAGATAACACTGCGCACAGCCCGGCTCGTACCAGTTCGGTGTACCGAAAATATTACAGAAACGGGCGATACTCCAGATCTCCGGATTTCCACCGCCTCCTGTAGTGCAAAACAGAGATTCCGCGCCATATTTTTCACGGGTTTCCATGGCTTTTTCAGCCACACGGGTCAGCGCCTCATCCCATGTAATTCTTCTCCAGCGTCCGCTTCCGCGCTCACCAACGCGAAGCAGCGGATATTTGTTTCTGTTCGGATGATACAGCGCCTGAATACCGGACAGACCTTTGGCACACATGCGTCCCTGGCTCATCGGATCCACCGGGTTACCCTCTAACTTCACGACACGACCGTTTTTCACATGCGCCAGGACACCACAGTTTGCGATACAGGCACGACAGGCCGTTTTTACAATTTTCTCTTCGTCATCGATTTCCATAACTTTCGGCTCGCATTTAGTCAGATATCTGCGCTTTGCAGTCACCTGATCCAGCCCGGAAATTGCCAGTGATGAGAAAAAGTTTTTTGCATTTTTCACCAGTTTTCCCTCCTTAAAAATCCAGAAAATACTCTGAAATAAACTCTCTCCTGATAGTTAGTTTTGTTTCTTGTTGTTTTGTTGTGTTTGTTGGATTTTATTGGTATACCAAGAGTATTCTTGTTGATTTTATTATAGTGGATTGGAAGAAAGATGTCAATAAGTCTCGGGGAAATACAAAGGGATGTCCAGAGGGGAACTCTCTCTTCCAGGAAATCAGCAATTTCTTCTACACTAAAAAAATAGCCATCTGGAACTTAATCCAAATGGCTCACTAACACTTATAAACTATTCCTTTTTAGCCTATCATACAATAGGCGTTTGCGAAACGCCTATCCGTATTTAAAAGTGGAAGGAATGCGCTTACACATTCTTTTATATTTCGCATAAAGTCCGTTCCTCCTAAATAGAAAAGCTCTGCTAAAATAGCAGAGCCTCCAACATTTTCTTTCGAAACACACGGTCTCTAGCCAGATTGTGGTAAATGTCAAACCCTTATAAAGCTCGTAAGGCACTGCTCTCTGGCACAACGCCTTACTTCCATGCTTGGCAGACACTCAAGTTGCCTGTCTTTACTATTATATTACCTAGCTTGAGAAAATATGTCAATCAATAATTCCTGATTTTTTCGAAAATTGTCCATAATAAAGCGACCAACTCACTTTAACAAACACTGTCTGGCAAATTGGATACGCACGCTAAAACATTCATTGCAGAATAGAATCGATATAACGCCAAAATTCTTCAACGCTAAAAAACATCTGTCAAGGAACTTACTATCTTTTTCTTTGTGTCCGGTGACATATAGTATCCTATACGTTCCACCGAATATATTGCTTTATATCTAAATATAAATAAATCCAGCATCTGTTGAAACATACTATCCAGCCAATAATGAGACACTTTATAATTCCAATCTATTAAGCAATTTAACAATGAAAAATTTTTTACAGCATGATGATGATTGCAACATTCACAATAAATAGTCCGATAATACAATAAATCTTCTTTGGTAAACCACTGCATCAAGCCCAAAAACTCTGTTCCACATATTTCCATGTATTTTTCATAATTATCTTTTGCTCTTGGAGACATTTCATCTCCATAAAAATGAAATAATGCATTGTTTGATTCTGTCAAATCGTATGCAATCTGCTTACACAATGAGAGATAATGATATGCTACAATATAGAGCACTTTATCTATATCATCATTCGTTTCAATAAGATCACACAATAAATCTAAATATTCCACTGTCAACCGATGTTCTACCGAACCTAAATCCGTTCTTAAAGAACCTCTCCGCTCTTCATAGATACATCCGTGAATTTCGCATGTCCCTTTTAGCAAATGCTCTTTACTCGCTCTGTCAACTTTCACAAAATCAGACATTTTATATCCTTTTGAAATATCTTCAATTTTTGAAAAAATATCTTTATGTTCAGCCAGAAACTTGTGAATATCCTCTCTTGTCATAAACAGCCCCGCTTTCTGTACATTCAACCTTCTGTACATTACTCATTAGTTTTCTTACATTATACAGAACATACGTTCTTATGTCAATTAAAAAATATTCAAAGACATTTTTATTTTTATTTAATAAAAATGGAACGATAATTTTCTTCAATATAAAAAGGATGTCCACCAGGGAATCTCTCCCTGATGGACATCCTTTTCACTTCTTATCCGTTATTTCATTACTGCTCCGTACCAGTAAGATACTGTGGTGCCAGGTAAATACCTGTCAGCGCAGAAGTTCCCGCGGATGTTCTCGCTGCCGCTGCTCCTGTTTCAGCTTCGGCACGATACCGGTGATCCAGTCGCGCTCCACGCGACAAGTGCGGCACTGCTCACTATCCTTCGGATAGATGCGTCCGCAGACACAGCGCCAGTAGAAGTTCTTTTTCTCCGGCACACAGTGCAGTTTCAGGTTCGGCTTCTTTTCTGCCACCTGAGCACGGAAGGGTTCTTCAAACTCTCCCAGCGTCTCAAGGGCTTCCGGCTCCGGCATCGGACGCAGGCGAATGTCTCCACGGAAGGAATCATCACCGGGATATTCCGCACGGATCACGCGAATGGCAAAGGAAACCGCTTCCTCCTCCATCACGATATCCTCGAAAGTTCCAAAGGTACGACCGTCCGGAATCTCAAGTCCGTAATAGTTGTACTCCACTTCCCTGTCCGCCGTCGGATTGCCGTTTTTGTCAAAGGTTTCTATCATAATGCTGAGACCGTACAACGTCATTGCCTCTACATTTCGAAAAGTGATCTGGAGCACATTCACCCCATAATCATTGTTGTAGCAGAGCTGCATCTTGTCGACTACGACAGGGCTGCCTTCTTCAAACAGCGTCTCCGGATAATCTCTTAACTTTTTGTTTCTTGCCATAACTCACTCATTCCATTTCTTATTGTTCCTTATGGATATACAGCAGGTGAAGATCCCCTGCTGTATAAAGTCTGTTCACCAACACGCTTTCAATCGTATCAGAACGTTAGTTACTGGATTCTGATCCATTGCTTTCATTGTTATCTGTTCCAGTCTTTGGATTGCGATACCAAAGGTTTGAATCCTGAATAACATCAAATGTACTCAGACGGTTAACATTGAAGATAATGTAGTCGCTGGCAACTTCTGTACCATCAATGGTCAGTTTACCAATCAGCTTGTAGTTGCCAAGTGGAAGATTATACGCTGTACCTTCTGTTTGAGCAAATACCAAAGAACTATTATAGCTATAAACAGTATTATCATTTGCATCTTTCTCGCCTGTAGCATTTACACTAGCGGATTTCATAATTCTTAATATCTGTGTCAGCTGTGCTCTGGCTGCTTTCTCATTATCACCAATCGTACCTTCTTTGTAGCCTGTTGTTACTTTATTCGCTTTAACATAATTCAGATAATCAACAAGCTGTTTCATATCTCCATCAATTTGCTGACCAGCGGAATATGTTGTGCCATTTACAGTAGCACTTACAGCACTCAGCGTTCCGCTTGATGTTACTGTAGCCTCACAGGTTACACCTGACTGCGGATTGTTTGCCTTTACGTTATAAGCATCACCAGTTTGTGTAATCGTATATGCTCCTTTGGTTTCTGCCGAATCTGCGCTGTTCATATACAGATACCATGGATATAACTCTGCTTTTCCATTGTTCATTAACAATGAGGTATTTTTGTTTCCATCTGTTAAGCCGAGTAAACGAATGTCTCCATAGTTAGCAACTTTCTTCCAGATATTGTAGCTGTCATTCTGTTTGTAGTACAATTCATATTCCAGTGAAACATTCGAATCATCACTTGGTTTTACACCTGAAAATTCATTTTTAACAACGATATTTTCTATGTTATCCGAATTCAGGTTTACACTAAGCTGATTTGTCTGATCTACTGTCATGCGGTATCCATACTCAGCTCCGGTACCGATCGTTGTCAGCGGAATTCGAATCGTCTTAATTGCACTGATACTATCTGAACTCTGTAACCATGTATACGGTTATTCCTCACTTGAAGAAAGGTTATTCAGATATTTAATCTTCGTACCACTTGCCATTGGAACTGTTGACTCATCGCCTGTCGCAGAATCAACTTTTATAATCTTACCAATGATATCCAGATAATGCTATGGATTATTTGCCTCATCATTTGCAAAATTATATCCGGTACCCTCAAACCAGTCATACAGATCAAAGTCGATCTTCAATTCTGTATTTTTACTATAGAAATACGTATCATCTTTCTTATCCTCTGGCTGAAGCAGATCTAACTGACGTTTGGACTCTAATGTAATATCATCGATGCATTTCGTCTGATACGTTTTTGCATACTTATCAGAATAAGCCATTGCAATGCTGTTAGAAGAATTCTTCATTGCTACCCAGCTGTCATAAGTACCTGTCTGCAGTTTTGATGATGAATCTGTATTCTTCATATCAATAACAAACAAGAATCTTTCTACACCAACGTTTTCAACATCCTTTATCACGTTATATCTGTAATTACAATAAAAATGGCGAATTTCATTAAAAAAAACATTAATTTTTGTTGTTGGTTTTATCTCATGGTGGTGGGGTTGGAGTGAAAGAGGAACATCCTCGCGGAGCGTTTTTATGTAATAGGAACATTACGTAGTAATTTCCTATTACATAAAAAAGGTTCTGACCAGTGGTCAGAACCCTTATTAAAAAAGCTCTATGCTCCGTTTCAGAATTCCCTTCATCTGCGCAATCGCAATTCCATAATTGGTAAACGGCACCTTCTGGTCAACAGCACATTTCATACGGTATTTCACCTCGCGCTCATTGAGCATACAGCCGCCGCAATGGATGACCAACGCATATGGTGTCAGATCCTCCGGAAATTCTGTGCCGGAGCTTGTCTCAATGATAAGTTCTTTTCCGGTGTGCTGCTTCAGCCATCGTGGGATCTTCACAGTTCCGATATCGTCACACTGACGATGATGGGTACAGCCCTCGGAAATCAGGATTTTATCTCCGTCTCTCAGGTTTTCAATCGCCTGAACACCTTTCACAGCGGTATCAAGGTATCCTTTGTAACGCGCCATTAAAATGGAAAAAGAGGTCAGTGGAATGTCTGCCGGCACTTCTGCTGATACCTGTTCAAAAGCCTGGCTGTCGGTAATCACCATTGCCGGACGCTTGCCAAGTTCTGCCAAGGTATCGTGCAATTCACTTTCTTTCACTACGATAGCTGCTGCGTTTGCCTCCAATACATCGCGGATGGTCTGCTGCTGCGGCAGGATCAGACGTCCTTTTGGTGCTGCGGAATCAATCGGAACTACAAGGATTACAAAATCCCCCGGGTTCAACAGATCACCTACGATTTTCAGTGTCATGTCTTCGTTTGGTGTCAGTTTTCCGATGCATTCCTTTAACTCATAAATTCCATCACCGGTAAGAGCGCTGACATACTGTTCCGTTGCATTCTGCGGACAGACTTCTGCTTTTTTTACAAAATCTTCTGAAAGTAAATCTGCTTTGTTATTTACAACAATATATGGAATCTCTTTTTCCTTAAAAATGCGGATCAGATCTTCGTCGCACTGCTTTTTCCCTTCTGTGGCATCCACTACAAGCACTGCGATATCCGTCTTGTTCAATACCTGTTTGGTCTTTCTGACACGCAGCTCGCCCAATGCCCCTTCATCATCAAAGCCAGGTGTGTCAATGATCATCACCGGTCCGATTGGCAGCAGTTCCATTGATTTATAAACCGGATCTGTGGTCGTTCCCTTCGTATCTGATACAACTGCAAGTTCCTGTCCCGTCACAGCGTTTACCACGCTGGATTTGCCTGCGTTTCTCCGTCCAAAAAAGCCAATATGTACACGATTGGCACTTGGTGTACTGTTTAATCCCATTTTTTATACTCTCCTTTACTTCCTGATTTGCCGCATTTTTGCGTATGCGTTTATTGTATCACTACCATTTTTTTCTTACAACAAAAAAGAGAGGATTTGTGCTGCGGAACGAATATGAGAAAGAAACGGCGGAAATATCATTATTGGTATTTCCGCCGTTTTACAACTCTGGATATTCGATTTACTGTAAGGCTTTCTCCGCATATTCTGTGGTCACCACATCTTTGTAACCCGGTCGTTTTTCCAACTGTCCGGCACTTTCCAGAATATCTAACAATAATTCAAAGCTGTCCTCGGAAAATACAAGGTCTGTTTTCCATGTATCCTGCTCCTGATAACGGCGGATGATCGTCGTTATCGTCGCGGTATCTGTCTCAGAAAACTGCGGCTGAATGATGGAAGCAATTTCTTCCGGTGTATGCGTATTGACATATTCCATGCCTTTTTGTAATGCATCGGTGAATGCCTGAATAATATCTGGGTGTTTCTCCATATAACTTGTTTTTGCACTGAATGCGGTGTATGGCACATAGCCGGAATCCACACCAAGGGATGCTACCACATAACCGGCATTTTCCTGCTCCAGAAGGGTTGCACCCGGCTCAAATTCTACCGTATATTCACCCTGACCGCCGGTAAAAGCTGCTCCGGTGGAACCAAAATCAATGCTCTGGTCAATGTTTACTTCGGATGGATCAATTCCATTCTGTTTTAAAATATATTCAAATACCATCTCCGGCATGCCACCTGTCGTCACTATTACAATGTAAATATTCATCCGATAGTTGTTTTGCAGTGGTTTCTGCTGAGATATCTGACGTATCCGGCAGATAGTCTTTGACAAGCACCGTAATTTCTTCTTTTGATTTTAC
>NZ_CAKRAS010000072.1 GCF_934295145.1 uncultured Eubacterium sp.
TATATTATGAGTTATTTTTTCCATATGATCAGCCTCGCTTTCCATCGTTCCGACTGATTATATTATACTATATCCCCTTAGGCAGAACAAGTGTTCTGCCTGTATTTTCTGTATTTATTTTGCAATTCATCTCTCACCTGTAGAGGAAGGAGAATTCTTGCTAGCTCTTGTTAAACTGCTTCTCATAACTTACTGCATCTTCATACTGATTCGACTGCAGTATAATTTTAACCGTATGATATACACAACGTTTCAGTTCCCGGATATCCAGAGAGCCATCCTCTAATGCCTGACGGATGCTTGCATGATCCCGTATATCACCCGGCATAACCATATCGTTTCCGGCTTTCATACAACCTGCTGCCGTACACTCACCGGCGGTAGAATCTGTGGTCGTTGTCCAGTCTGTCATAATGGCACCTTCAAATCTCCACTCATCACGGGCAGCTTTTGTACAGATATCATAACTGTTTGCCGCATGCACGCCGTTGATCAGGTTGTAAGACGTCATCATCGCCATCGGCTGTGCATTACGGATCGCAATCTCAAATCCTTTCAGATAAATCTCACGTAAAGTTCGTTCTGATAAAATGGAATCGGAACCCATACGATTATCTTCCTGATTGTTGCAGGCATAATGTTTGATCGTTGTGCCGCACCCCGGCACTGACTGTACGCCAAGTGTCATGGCTGAAGCCATCATACCTGCCAGCAGCGGATCCTCGGAATAATATTCAAAGTTTCTGCCACACAACGGATTCCGGTGCAGGCTCATGCCCGGTGCAAGCCACAAAGTCACTTCAAATTCGTTCATCTCTCCGGCGATCATCTGGCCAAGTTTTTTCATCAGCTCTAGATTCCAGCTCTGCGCCAGTAAAGTTCCTACCGGGATGGCGGTACAATACTGATGATATACCGTTCCGGTCGGCTCCTTCGGCTCTGCGAAATAACCGTTCTCAAAACCATCCAGAAAATCTCCACCGTCGATACTTCCGTCCTCCCGCACCTGATAGATACTACGCAGACGTAAGCCTGCCGGTCCATCAGCAAGCACGATACTTGCCACATTATAAGAATCTTTTTCCGCTACATTGACGGTTTCCGCCGCTGCACCCGGAACGGTCTGTCCTGCTGAACCGAGCGCACTTGCTCCCTGATCCTTTGCCGGATCTCCGGTGGCTAATGCAATCAATTCATCTATAGATAACTGATCCACGATCTCACCGGCTCTGCCCGGATAATGATCCTGTAATTCTTCATAAGCTACCGTCTCTGTGCGCAGATCTTTTGCTGAAATCTGTAACTGAGGCAGCTGTTTTTCACTTGCTTCCTGCACCCAGGCTTTCTGTTTTTCTTCCAGCTTCTCCTTGTCTGGCTGCAGTTCTTCCAAATTTTCTTTTAATGGACAAATGTGCTCGCACTGTACCAGCACCTTATCTTCATCCAGCTCAAATGTGCCACAAAGAGCCGCTGCGGATAACGCACTTCCCGCCCAGATACCGTAAGTACCTGCCTCCAGCAGCCATGCCGCCTGTTCCTCGGAATAGGAAGCCAGCTGATACAGATCCATGGTCAGTGTAAGTGACTGCGTCTCACCCGGCGCCAGAATTTTTGTTTTTCCAAAAGCCGCCAGACGACGAAATTCTTTTGGCAGTTTTCCCTGTGGACAGGAAACATACACCTGCGCAACCTCTTTTCCGAAATACTTTGTTCCGATATTTGTCACATCCACAGAGACTGACAATATTAGCCTTCCCTGTGCAGATGTTTGTTTTGAAATACCTGTTACTTTTATGGCAAAATCTGTATAAGACAATCCATAGCCAAAGCTGTAACGCACCGGAATGTCAAACGTATCAAAATACCGATATCCGACATAAATGCCTTCTTTGTATTCTTCCCGGTAAACATCGCCGCTCTTATGGCTGAAATATGCCGCATTCGGATAATCCATATAGTCCAATGCCCAGGTATCCGTCATTTTTCCGGAAGGAGTCACTTTGCCTGAGATCACATCTGCCAGCGCATTTCCGCCCTCCTGACCTGCCTGCACAAACTGCAGGATTGCTGTAACATTTGGAAATTCATCAGTAAATGCAAGGTCGATCAAGCCACCGGTATTTACTACCAGAATGACTTTTTCATAGGCTTCACATAACGCCGCGATCTGTGCCCGTTCTTCTTCTGTAATATAATAATCCCCCGGCTCATCCCGGCGGTCTGCATTTTCTCCTGCAATCCGGGCAAGTACATACATACCAACCGCTGCGCCATCTGCTTTTGCTGCTGCCGCATCAACTGGCGCTCCTGCCGGCATGGAAAACGGAGTTGTGGAATAGGATTCAAAAAAGTTTCCGTTGCATTCTTCCTTCAATTTCCGGAAAATTTCTGCTTTCCAGTTCTCCCGTGCCTGCACATAACAACTGTCATAGCTGTCCAGCCAATCTCCGCTTGTGACCTCATACCCTGCATTTTTCAATCCCTCATAAATATTGATATTATATCGGTTATTGACATCTCCGGAACCTGTTCCTCCTTTGATAGTGCGTATCGCTCCCGCACCATACAGACCAATTTTTGTTCCCGGATTCAATGGCAGCGTCTGTGCTTCATTTTTTAATAAAACAAAACCTTCCGCTGCCGCTTCCCTTGCAAGAATGGCATTGTCTTTTTCACGCTGTGACATTTCTGTGGATGTCGTTCCCACGTACCCTCTTTTTCGCAGTTTCATGATAACCCTCCTCAAAAAAGAAAAGGCGCAACGATGCCGAAGCATACCTACGCCTTCTGCTTGTATGCCTGTAAAGCGGACATTCGCAACCCGCTTTGGCTACTTGCTCATGAATGCAGTCGCTTTGCTTACTGCATTCACATACCATTTTCACTTTTTTATTTTGTACCGAAAATACGGTCTCCGGCATCCCCCAGTCCCGGGCAAATATAAGCACGGTCATTCAATTCACGGTCAAGCTGTCCGATGTAGATCTGAACATCCGGATGTGCCTCATGCAGTTTCTTCACGCCTTCCGGTGCAGCAATAACAAACATGCATTTGATATTTTTTCCGCCATGTTTTTTGATAAAATCAACGGCTGCCACAGCAGAGCCACCGGTTGCGAGCATCGGATCTACCACTACAATGAGACGCTGATCGATCGGATCCGGCAATTTGCAGTAATACTCATGCGGTTCATGCGTCTCAGGGTCACGGTACAGACCGATATGTCCGATCTTTGCGGACGGAACCAGAGTTGTTACACCATTTACCATACCAAGACCTGCACGCAGGACCGGTACGATGGCCAGCTTTTTACCTGCGATCATCGGGCTTTTGCATTTCTCGATCGGAGTCTCGATCTCCACATCTTCTGTCGGCAGATCACGAAGTGCCTCATATCCCATCAGTACGGCAATCTCCTCGATTAGTTTACGAAACTCATTTGTTCCTGTATTTTTGTTACGAATCATAGATATTTTATGCTTGATCAGCGGATGATTCATAATAAATACGTTTTCCATTTTTTCCATAAAAAAACCTCCTAATAATGCTTCTCATTTCTTCAAGAATAACGGATTCTCAGTTATAAGTCAACCGAAATCCTTATGTGTCCAAAGTTCTCCTCATGCCAGTATTTGCAACTTCCACTGAAGGAAATTTGTTATGCTTCCCATTTACAGAAGATAGTTTCTCCTTGCAGAAGAGACTTCCTCAACTCAGATTAATGGATTCGGATTGAAGTGAACAGAAGTCTAAAATTTCCTTGCTCTCTCCTATACTTTCCGTTATACTGATTTGTTAGAGTCTGATATTAAAAAGCTTTGTATATTGTCAGATTTGTAACTAAAAATTATCATAAAAATAGTAGGAGAATGAGTTTATGAAAACAAACGAAAACGGCATCTACGATGCCAGGACGCTTGGGCTTCCCAAAATGCTGATCCTTGGTCTTCAGCATATGTTTGCCATGTTCGGTGCAACCATCCTTGTTCCGGTTCTGGTAAACACATACTTCCATGGCGAAGGCTTATCCATTCAGGTAACCCTGTTCTGCGCCGGAATCGGAACGCTTCTGTTCCACTTAATGACACGTTTTAAAGTACCGGCATTCCTCGGTTCCTCTTTTGCATTTCTGGGTGGTTTCCAGACCGTTGCAAACCTGGATACCGGAATTTTTTCAACTATGAGCTATGGTGAAAAACTTCCATATGCATGTGGTGGTGTCCTGATCGCCGGTCTGCTCTACCTGGTATTATCCCTGATCATCAAGGTCATCGGTGTACGTCGGGTGATGCGCTTTCTTCCGCCGGTTGTAACCGGACCGATCATCATCTGTATCGGACTGAGCCTTGCACCTTCCGCGATCTCCAATGCCTCCACAAACTGGCCACTGGCACTGATCGCACTTGCCACTGTTATTATCTTTAATATCTGGGGAAAAGGAATGTTCAAAATCATCCCGATCCTGATGGGCATTATCGTATCCTATGTGGCAGCTCTGATCATGAACGCTGCAGGAATGACATGCGCAGACGGAAGCGCCATCTTAAACTTCAGCGGTGTGGCTGATGCAGCCATCGTGGGCGTACCACAGTTCTTCCTCTGTAAGTTCAATATCACAGCTATCCTTGCAATGGCACCGATCGCCATCGCATCCATGATGGAGCATGTCGGCGATATTTCTGCCATTTCTGCAACAGTAGGAGAGAACTTTATCGAGGAGCCGGGACTTCACCGTACACTGCTTGGTGATGGACTTGCAACTGCACTCTCTGCTTTAATTGGTGGACCGGCAAACACAACTTACGGCGAAAACACCAGTGTACTGGCACTGAGCCGTGTATATGATCCGCGCGTTATCCGTCTGGCTGCTTTCTATGCCGTTATCTTAAGCTTCATCCCGAAAATGGCAGAGATCATCAGTTCTCTTCCGGCTGCGATCATCGGTGGTATCAGCTTTATTCTTTACGGAATGATCTCAGCTGTCGGTATCCGCAACGTTGTTGAAAATAAAGTAGACCTGACAAAATCCCGTAACCTTGTTATCGCAGCTTGTATCCTTGTTTGCGGTCTCGGTTTTTCAAACGGACTGACTTTCCACGTAGGCGGTACAGCCATCACACTGACAAGCCTTGCTCTGGCCGCTATCGTTGGTATCGTGCTGAATGCAATTCTTCCGGGAAATGAATATCAGTTTGAAAGTTCTTCCAAAAAAAGATAATCCATACAAAAAAGTCGTTGACTATTCATCTCTTGAATGGTCAACGACTTTTCCTGTAATATGATTCATGTGAGAAAATACAATATTTCTCATTTTCTTATTTATCTCAATGTCTTACTTCCAATTTTCCCTTCTCTCTCGCATATTCCATAAGCTGCCGATTTGCTTCATTCAATGGACCAAATTCCGCTGGATCCAGTGTACAAATACATGATTCACACTGATCGATCCATTTTTTTGCATCTGCCATCTGGGATTCTTCGAGTGGATAAAATGCTTTCTGGGAAATCACTTCGCTTGCCAGTGCCCGAGCCGTCTGAAATTCCCTGTCATTTTCCTGTAAAATACCTGCCACAAAAGGAATACTCTGCCGCTGCAGACGATTATATACTGCAATACCGCTTCCTCCTCCGCCTATGACAAACACCTGCGGAATGCCTCTGAAGGGATTTAAAAACACCTCGCCGGTGACCGGATCAAAACTGGTATCCGATACTCCATATAATTCCTGCACATACGTACCGTCAAAAATTTCCTCCGGTGTACCAATGCGGTCGATGTGATCTCCTTTTACACAGGCAATCGTATCTGATACTTTCTGTGCCAGATCCAGTTCATGTAATGACATAATGATTGCTAAATTCCGATCTCTGGCCAACATGCGGATATTTGCCAAAATATCCAATTTAAATCCCATATCTAGGTATGACGTTGGCTCGTCAAGCAGCAAAATATCCGTATCCTGGCAAATCGCTCTGGCCAGCATCAAACGCTGACGCTGTCCGTCACTCATTTTTCTAAAATCCTGATTCTGCACATCCTGTGCATGTACCAGCGCAATGGCCTCATCGACTTTCGCCCAGTCGTCATCTGATAAAATACCAAATTTTCCGGTATATGGATAACGTCCCGATGCTACCACATCCCGTCCACTGAGGAGTTCTGTCTGCAGCCGTTCCGTCATCACCATGGACAGGCTTTTGGAAATTTCACTGTCACGCATAGTATGCATGGATTCTTTTCCCAGATATACCGTTCCGCCAAGAATTTTCAGCTGCTTTGTTATTGTTTTTAAAATTGTGGATTTTCCGGCTCCATTCGGGCCGATCAATGTCAGCACTTCCCCGGATTTTACACATAGATTTACATTTTTTATCAGCGGATTTTTATCATATCCGACCACTAAATTTTCTGTTCTCAGTTCCATCATCTGTTCCCCTGCTTTCTCAGCATTGCTGCAATGACTACCGGTACCAAAAATACTGCTGTCACAGAGCTTATGCTGATTTCTGTCGGTGCAAATAGTGTTCTTGCAATTCCATCACAAAACAATGTGATTACAGCACCAAACAAAAAACATCCCGGAATCAAAATGATCGGTTTTGCTGTTTTGGTCATTAATTTTACCAGATGAGGGACAGCAATTCCAACAAAAGAAATCGGGCCAGCAAACGCTGTAACGCAAGCTGACAGCATACTTGAGAGCAGAATCAAACCAATTCGCAGTGCTTTTACATTTACTCCCATATTTCTCGCATAAGTCTCCCCCAGCTGATATGCACCGATTGGTTTTGCAAGCAGGAAAGTAATAACCACACCAACCGCAACTAATACGACCATCAGCCGCACGTTTTCCCATGTCATACCAGAAAAACTTCCCAGTGACCAGTTATGTAGATTCACAATATTGGAATCGTCCGCAAATGTCACACAGAAATCTGTAATTGCGGAACAAATATAACCAATCATGATACCGCACACTACCAGAAGCGACATCTTAGAAACCCGAAAAGAAATCAACAGGACAAATCCCATAGCAATCAGGGAACCTACAAATGCAGCAACGACCATTCCCGCGGAATTCAATGTCAGGCCTCTCTGCAGACATATGATCATAGTCAATGCAACCACCAACTTTGCACCGGAAGAAATTCCCAATACATACGGGCCTGCGATTGGATTCTGAAAAAAGCTCTGAAGCAAAAATCCGGATACAGATAATGCCCCACCAAGCAGAATAGCCGCTACAATACGCGGCAACCTGATTTTCCACACAATCTGATATAATGTGGAATCACTGCCATCTTTTCCAAACAGTGTAAAAAAATCTCCCAGAGACATATTGACACTTCCCACGCCTACATTCCACAGAAAAAGTGCGATCAGTGCACAGATAAATATTAAAAATGTTATTATATACCGTTTTTTCACTTCCCTAACTTCCTTTACCTTCTCTTTTTCACACATTCCTGGAAATAACTACTCCATTATTCAGAAAGTGCCATGTTCTATTTTTATTATTTTTGTAACTTTCTGATAAAACGATAATCAGTGTCACTGCTGTCTGTCAGAATCTTGTTCAAATCTTCGATAAAATCGCAGGTTGCGCTTGTTTCCTGATAAAAATTACTGCCGGTTGTATAAACATTTCCTGACTGTACCGCTTTAAAGTCTGCAAACAGACTATTCTTTGCTATCAACTCGTCAATAGAATTTAACTCACCTTCAATCGTACCGTTATAGATCAAAATATCTGCATCTTTCTCTGCCACATAGAAATCTTCCATCTGCATTTTCAATGTAGACAACGCATTTTCTTCTTCCTCTATATAGCCATTCAGAGAATACACTCCACCGGCCAGATCGATCATAGAGGACACATAATCATTCGGTTTTCGAACCGTAATCGTTCCATCGGAAGATACCGCAAAAAAGGCAACCGTACGACCGGTATTCTCTTTTTCCAGAATCGGCTGCACTCGCTCTACCTGCGCACGGAAAAATTCGGTTCCCTTCTGTTCCTGATTGAACAACACGCCAAACAGACGAATCCATTCCAGACGTCCAAGCGGATGTTTTTCATAGCTGGAACGCTCGATCAAAACCGGGATTCCGAGTTCTTCAAGTTTCTCTTTTACTTCCGGATTATGCAGGATCATACTATTTTCAATGGCAAATTTACAGCCATCTCCAAGCAAAAGTTCATAATCCGGTGCATTATATTTTCCTGCATAAACTAAATCTCCCGCTTTCATAGCATCTGCTGCTTCCTGTACATACCAGTCTTTTTCCTTCAATCCGGTAAACTTAATATCAGAAAGAGCTCCTGTCTTGCATACAAGATCCATAACTGCACTGGATACAAGATATCCATCTGTCAGCGGCTGCTGCAAAACTACAACATCAGTTGGTATATCTGCCGGAACAGACATCCCCTTCGGGACAAGCAAATAACGACCGCTGTCAACGATCGTTATCATTTTGTAAGCTCCATATTGTTCCACACTAAACTGATCCGCATATGCAAGATTCATGCGCCCTTCGCATTTCAGATCATTAAAACTTACCGTTTCCGGGAAGGAAAAGGTAAGTGTATATTCAATTTCATGAGGTGTGCTCATGGCAGTGGTATCTCCAATCACATCCATTTCACACGGAACTCCATCGATTGGGAATGTAAAGGTTGAATTTCCACCTGCGTTTTCATTTAAATATTTTTCCCCATCGACGATCATATAATCATAATACGTACTGCTCCATACAATTGTCGCCATGGCCTGACCATCAGTTACATTCACCGTTGCAGTAGATTCCACTGTCGCTCTTCCGCTGCCGCCGCTTAGTTCCACATTGACAGAATAGGCGCCATCTTCCAGCATCGGTGTCCCTGCATCTGCAGTCTGATCTTCTGCATCTGCACTGACACTCAGATCAGAAGAACTTGCCGGTGTATTATTTTCCTTTGTCCCGCATCCGGCCAGTGCGGTAACACTTACCATGACAGCCAAAATGACTGCCGCAATTTTCTTCTTCATCCGTTGAAAAATCCTTTACTCTACTTTCTGTGGGTCTGATACACTGACTTTATGATCATACCAGGTTCCTTTTTTTCCTATGATTGCAAGGTCAAATTCCTGATCCAGTGCTTCTACCGGTACATCAAATCCATATACTTCTTCAGTAGTGCCATCACTGTAAGTGACAGTATCTGTGGTCGGCTCTAAAAGTTCTGCACCGTCTTTCTGTGCATCCTCTGCAGTTCCAACAAACAGATTTACTATATTTTTTGATGCAAGACTGATATGCATGGTCATCTTTCCATTTTCTACTGTCAAAGTGCCACGTCCGTCATTTGCCTCATTGACATGGAACATGCTGCTGTCTGTGTCAAATTTTGCATCATAAATTCCATCTTCCAGTGCCGGTGTCTGCGCATCAGTGGAAGTCTGCTCTGTCGCATCTGTCTTATCATTCGTTGTCTCGTCTGGTGCACTTGTATCCGTCTGATCTACAGATTCCTTTGTGCTGTCTGCCGCCGGCTGCGCAGTATTTCCGCATCCGCCAAGCATGCCTACTGTCAGCGCAAATACTGCCGCTAACATTGCAATTCTTTTTTTCATGTATTCATCCTCCTGTCATATCATTTTACGTCCGCTTTAACATATCTTTTCCATATGCAACTCACAGCAGGAACGAAAGAATCATTCCTGCTGTGAGATTGGATGTCATTTTTTACTTTTTACTGCGCTATGTATCTCTTATTTACCTAAAGAGTCAATAGCTGCTTTTGTATGATCCACATAAATCTGCTGAACAGCTTCAATCTCACCTAAACCAGCAATCTGTGTATCAATCTTATCAAAGTTTCCGCTTGCTGTAAACATGCTCTTCCAGGAATCGTCATCATCGCCTGCCATATCATTGTTTGCATGATCACCTGCAACAACCATTAACGGTCTTAATACAACGTTTTTGTATCCTGCTTCTTTTACTGCTTCGATAACTGCTTCACAAGCTGTCTCTTCCGGCTCACCTTCAACAGTTCCGATAAATACGTTCTCATAGCCAAGTGCTGCCATCTGGGAAGCCATCTGGCTGTAGCTTACTTTTGCTGTATGAGAAGTACCATGTCCCATAAATACGAAAGCTGTGCTGTCTGCTTTTGCAGCATCCAGAGAGTCATATCCAGCTGTCTTTACTGCTTCTGCTGTAATATCCTCAGCTACTTTTGCTTTGTCTTCATTTACAGCAGTTGCATCTGCTCCTACTTCGCCAAGTAACGGCTCAGCAACAGTTACAGATTCAAATTTATCTTTGTAGTTATCAAGTCCTGCTACCAGTTCATCATACTCAGCACCATGCATTAAGTGTGTCGGCTGAACAACCAGGTTCTTTACGCCATTATCAACAGCTCTCTGAAGAGCCTGATCTACGTTATCAATCTTCTCACCATCTCTTGCCTGTACGTGGTTGATGATGATCTGTGCAGTAAATGCACGTCTTACGGACCAGTCCGGATTTGCAGCCTGGATTGCTTTCTCAACACCACCAATATCAGCTACACGGCTGTCATTGAAAGATGTTCCAAAACTTACAACAAGAATCTCATTCTCACCGATCTCATCCTGATTCAGCGGATCATCCTTGGAAGCATCACCTGTATCTCTGCCAAAATAATCCGGATCAGCATTCTCGCCTTCTACTAATTCTTTCTGAGCATCTGTCAGTTTATCCCATGCTGCTTTTGCAGCTGCACACTGTTCGTCTGTCTTGTCTGTTCTCTCCTGAACATAAATTGCATCGATCAGATCAGCCACCTCATCAGCTTTTGCCTGGTCATCATTTTCCTCAGCTGCTGCGCTTCCATCTTCTGATGCACTTACTGCAGCATCCTTTCCTGCATTTGCATTGTTGTTTCCACAACCTGCAACTAAGCCAACTGCCATGGTAAATACTGCCATTAAGGCAACCATTCTTTTTTTCATGTGTCCTTCTCCTTTTAATTATTTATAGTTTTTTACTTCACAGGGCACGGTCTTTTCCGGAAAAGCGGTGTTAACACAGCTGACAATCTGTTATTTTTCAGAAATTTGTCATGATTTCCTATCAAAAGCAAAAATACTTCACTCGGATAATCCAAGTGAAGCAATCCTATCTTCTGTAAATAATCAATCATTTTGTTCAAAAAAACAGCACAATCAATAACTCGTGATTCTGGAATATATCCGGTACCAGACAACTGGCAGGTTTCCTGGCTTAAAGATCTACATACAGATTCGGCCTTCCCAATGCTATATGCATCAGTGACCAATTTCTGAATCTGCACTTCCTTATCACAGTGACGAGTTTCGTACAGGAATTACACCTGTTTCCCTTTTAACCATACTTTTGCTTCTTACAGTTTTCGGACAGATCAAAAACATTTCCCCGATCGTTTTGAACTGCTATTGACTATCTTTGCCGTAATACCTGCAAGTGCATGGCACCAACTATCTTTCTCTATGAACTTGAAGCTATCATATCATATCAGATGCTATAATTCAACCCCAGACATCATGCAAATTTTATTTTCTTACACCAAATTCTTCCGGCATAAAACGCGGGCAAATATTTTCTGAGGTACATATAACAGTAGATGCCAAGCGGGTACCAATTCCACAAGCTTCACGCAATGTTTTTCCATATGTCAGCCCAATGCAGACACCTGAGAAAAACGCATCTCCGGCTCCAGTCGTATCCACAACGTCTACTTTCAGTGCCGGATAAATACCAGCATCGCCTTCCTGCGTTGCATAAACCGCACCTGATTCACCCATCGTCACAACCATCTGCCGAATCTTTGCTGAACGGATACGCTCCGGTAAAATAGCACACAGTTCTTCTGGTGTGACATTCTCATAGTTATCAGAAAACAAAATTCCTGCCTCCTGCTGATTACACACAAAGCATCCTGTTTTTCGAATAAAATCCCTCCGCTGAACTGCAATACTCATATTAGAAACCAACGCATATACTTTCTTGTTATATTTCTCGGCATATGCAAAGGTCTTTTTTGTTACATCCTGATCCATATCAATTTCGATGGCAATGCTGTCAGCATTTTGGAAAATCTCATCGCCATGCTCATCCAGAATTTCACACATCGGTTTATGATCCGGGCGTTTGGACACAGATGCTACTACTTCACCTTTATGATCAAATACCGCCAGCCATGTTCCCATACCATTTTTTACTTTTTTCATGAATCTGGTATCAACCTTATGTCGATTTAGCTTCTGAATAACCTCCTCACCAATAGAATCATCATCTACTGCTCCAATAAAAGTCGGTTCAAGCTCAACATTTGCAATATCTTCTGCAACATTTCTGCCTACACCGCCATGGATCTTCTCGATAGTTCCAAGGTTTCTTCCGTACGGAATATAGGTAGATGTTGAAAATCCTTTGATATCAATAAATACATCTCCGATAACTACGATTCCCATGTGTTTTACTCCTTGTAGAATTTAATGGATCGCTCTAAGTCAGATACATTATAGTTTTCATGAATCATTTTAAATTTCATAATAATCTCCATTCCACCGCCAAGTCGGCGGCACAAATAGTAATGAAAGTCTTTTAATCCTCCACGTAACT
>NZ_CAKRAS010000073.1 GCF_934295145.1 uncultured Eubacterium sp.
AAGGCCCTCCTATGATTTTTATTTTATCATAGAAGAACCTATTATTTGTTAATTTACAGAAAAAGTTTCACACACTCCAAAATACAGGGATTTTCCTTAATAACCTAAAAATTTCCCTCACAAAAGAAATTAACGTTTCCGCAATTTTTCGATTAAATCCGTAATCGTCGTAACTGCATCCATCTGATCACTGCTCTCCATTGCATGCACGTAATCGTCACGTTTCTCCCATACCGTTTTAATCGCCTCAGAAAGTGTCTGATCATTTAATTCCTCTTCTTCAATCACATAGCTGAAGCCCTGTTTCTGGAAAGAATTCGCATTTAAGATCTGGTCTCCGCGGCTCGCATTTTTGGAAAGCGGAATCAGGATATTTGGTTTGCGTAATGCCAGTAATTCGCAGATAGAATTGGCACCTGCACGGGAAATAACCAGCTCAGATACAGCAAATAAATCAGCAAGTTCAGCATTGGCATATTCATACTGTACATATCCTTCTGTATTATGTAAAGTCGGATCCAGATTGCCTTTTCCACACAGATGAATGACCTGATATTTTTTCAGAATCTGTGGGAGCAGACTACGCACGGTATCATTGATCACCTTGGAACCTGAACTTCCGCCAACAACGAGGATGACCGGTTTATCCGGAGTCAGACAGGTGTATGTGTAGGCTCTTTCTTTGCTTCCGTGAAGTAACTCTGCACGGATCGGAGAACCGGATAACACAGCCTTTCCTTCTGGAAGATGAGGAATCGTCTCCGGGAAGTTACAACATACACGGCTAGCCGCTGGAATAGCGATACGGTTTGCAAGTCCCGGTGTGATGTCGGATTCATGGATGATTGTCGGGATGTGAGCGTGTTTTGCGGCAAGTACCACAGGAACACTGACAAATCCGCCTTTGGAAAATACAATATCCGGTTTCAGTTTGCGCATCAAAGCTTTTGCCTGAAAATATCCTTTCATAACTTTAAACGGATCGGAAAAGTTTTTTGGGTCAAAGTAACGACGTAGTTTACCGGAAGAAATACCATAATAAGGAATGTGCTGCTGTTCGATCAGCCCTTTTTCCATGCCCTCGTAGGATCCGATATAGGAGATTTCATAACCTAATTCTTTTAATCTTGGAAGCAGGGCAATATTTGGTGTAACATGACCGGCAGTACCGCCGCCCGTAAGAATGATTCTTTTCATATGCATATCCTTTCTTATATAAGATTCGTAATAGCGATTTGAATTGTTTGGTAGGAAATTTCGATGAATTTCCTATCAAACAAAAGCACTTCGTGCAAACGATGCGCACTCGCACGAGAAGAAATTATTGCTTCGCAAGCGTGCTCGGCGCGTGCAAAAAAGATGTGCCATTGATAATTTTAAACGCGTAAGTGTGTGATAGCACACTTTCTTGCATTAAAAATGTTTTTTCTGTGAGTCAAAACCGCTATAAAATATCTGCTCTTTTCTGCTTAAATATACACCTATTGCAAAACCTAGACAAGCGTTTATTTTTAATAAGAAGAAACTGGTCGAAACTTGCGATGAAAACTGCCTCCGGCCCTCTTTTTTTATATGTATGATTTTGTTACACTAAGTATGTAACAAAAATAAAAAGTGTCATACATAAATGGCAGGAAGGAGGCACCAGATGGAGTATTTGATTCATTTGGTAAAACAATTATACGGACAGCACACAACAGTAGTATTTCTGGCAATTCTATGCGCGATCGTGATACTTATGATAATGAATCTGCTGGCAGTACAAAGATGCCGCAGACAGATAAAATACCTTGGAGATAAGTCTCGGGATGTCATGAAACTGGCGCTGAGCCAGAAGGCATCCGGAAGAGAAAATGAGCGGGAATATGAAGGGCGGGAGAACAGAAAAAATGATCATCAATCAAGAGGACATGCTGTCTCAAAAGCGGATGAAGAATTGTTTGGAAGTGTGATGCGAGAGATGTTTCCGTAACCAAAAATCTGTATCATTTTTTGATAGAATAATCTGCCTTTTCAATAGTTACAAATGAATGTAATAAATTGATCGTGACCAGAAAAAAGTCAATCCCAAAAATTAAACAAAAAATGGCGTTTTTTGGAGCAAAATAAGCACTTTTAACCTTGAAAATGGGTAAAAAATCCACAAAAATCAAAAAACAGGGTTGACATCCTGAAAATAGATTGTTATAATGCGTGCAATGTTTATGTAACATTTCTGTAACAAAATTAAAAGAAATGCATAAAAATAAACAGAATCGTAATACTAAACAAACATTATAAAATCTAAACAGGTTCTCAAGGGCATTTGAGTGAGAACATGAATCAGGAGGTCATATGAAATTTAGAAAGGTTATTGAAAGCGGAATTATCACAGCAGCTTTGGCTATCTCATCCGTCACAACAGCCGTTTCTGCAAGTGCTGCTGAGGTAGAGACAAACAACGGGACACTGGAGACAGTGGTAAATCGTGCAAGCCAGACAGCAAGCACAGGAGTTCAGTCAATCCAGATTACACATCAGAATGCACAGGCAGCGGCATTAGCTGCAGAGTGGGCCAACAAAATGTTGGTAACAGTAGACGAAGATAGTTCGTTAAATATACGAAAAGAGGCATCTACAGATGCGGAAGTAGTCGGTAAGTTCTATCACGGAAGCGGAGCGGAAGTTCTAGAAGTCGGTGATGAATGGACAAAAGTAAAATCCGGTGATGTAGAAGGTTATGTAAATAATGCGTATTGTGTGTTTGGAAATGACGCACGTGTATATGCAGAAGAAAATTGCGATACAGAGGCTACCGCAAATGCAGACGGTATCCGTGTCCGTGAGGAATCCAATACGGATGCAAAAATCCTGGATGTGATCGATGCGGGTCAGTCTTTGAAAGTAAATACAGATACAGAAACAGTAGATGGATGGATTTCTGTAGATTACAACGGTACAGCAGCATATGTTGCAGCAGATTATGTAGACGTTGAACTGAACGTAGAAGATGCAGTAAGCATGGAGGAGATAAGAGCCAGAGAGGCTGCAAAGGCACAGCGGGAAGCAGCTGCTGCAGCACAGGGGGCACAGGGAAGCAGTGCTTCTGTCACTACTTCAGCAGCAGTCAGCGCATCCTCCAGTGATACACAGCTTCTGGCTGCAATCATTGAGTGCGAGGCAGGCGGTGAGCCATATGCAGGTCAGCTTGCGGTTGGTGCGGTGGTTATGAATCGTGTAAAAAGCGGCTCTTTCCCGAACAGTATTTCAGGTGTTGTATATCAGAGTGGCCAGTTCACTCCGGCATCAAGCGGTAAACTTGCCCGTGTTCTGAATAGCGGAAAAATTTCTTCCAGCTGTTATCAGGCAGCAGCAGAAGCACTTGCAGGAGCTGATAACACAGGCGGAGCAAAATACTTTCATGCAGGAACAAGTGGTTCCGGAACTGTAATCGGAACACAGATTTTCTATTAAAAAAGAAATGTAGCAGAACATTGTTTGTAAGAAAAACAAAGACAGTATAAAAACGATGGAATCACAGTTAGAATCCGGAAGAAACCGGATACAGGCTGTGGTTCCATTTTTGTTTTTATTATTGTAAAACAGGATAAAATATAGTATATTGGTGAAAAGCAAGGAAGGGGGAAACGACATGTTTTCATTATCGGCACCTATGATATGGCTGATTCTGTTGGTCATTTTTATTCTGGTTGAGATTGCGACTGTAGGACTTTTGACAATCTGGTTTGCCGGCGGTGCACTGGCTGCATTTTTTATTAGTCTGGCTGATTTTGGGTCGGCGGTGCAGGTCATTGTATTTCTGATCGTGTCGTTGGCATTGGTACTGCTGATCCGCCCACTGGCTCAGAGAAAATTTAATTCCGGTCATATCCGCACAAATGCCCAAACACTGATCGGTGAGGAAGCGGTGGTGCTTGAACCGATTGATAATCTTCAATCGAAAGGGCGTGTTATGATTCGAGGCCAGGAATGGTCCGCGAGAAGTGTGGATGACAAGGAGAAGTTCAACAAGGACGATGTTGTTCAGGTTATGTCGATCAGTGGCGTGAAACTGATGGTCAGACGTCCGAAAGAACAGTAAAAGGAGGACAATACATGATTGCAATTATTATTCTGATCGTAGTAGTTATTCTGATTCTGGCTTCGTGTATCAAAATTGTTCCGCAGGCAAATGCATATGTTGTGGAACGTCTGGGAGCATATCAGGGAACATGGGAAGTTGGTATTCATTTTAAAATGCCGATTATCGACCGTGTGGCAAAACGAGTACTCTTAAAAGAGCAGGTTGTAGATTTTGCACCGCAGCCGGTTATCACAAAAGATAATGTTACTATGAGAATTGACACAGTTGTTTTTTTCCAGATTACGGATCCGAAGTTATTTTCCTATGGCGTGGAGAACCCGATCATGGCCATTGAGAATCTGACAGCGACAACACTGAGAAATATCATTGGTGATCTGGAACTGGATGAGACGCTGACATCCAGAGAGACCATCAATACAAAGATGCGTGCATCACTTGATATCGCAACAGATCCATGGGGAATTAAAGTAAACCGTGTAGAGTTGAAAAACATTATTCCACCGCAGGCAATTCAGGATGCGATGGAGAAACAGATGAAAGCTGAGCGTGAACGTCGTGAGGCGATCCTTCGTGCAGAAGGTGAGAAGAAATCCACCATTCTGGTAGCAGAAGGTAAGAAAGAATCTGCAATTCTGGATGCGGAGGCTGAGAAACAGGCAGCAATCCTTCGTGCAGAAGCGAAACGCGAGGCAACCGTCAAGGAAGCAGAAGGTCAGGCAGAAGCGATCCTGAAGATCCAGCAGGCAAACGCCGATGGTCTTCGTTTCCTGAAAGAGGCTTCTCCGGATGCAGCAGTACTTCAGATCAAGAGTCTGGAAGCATTTGCAAAAGCAGCAGACGGCAAAGCAACAAAGATCATTATTCCATCAGAGATTCAGGGTATGGCAGGACTTGCCAAATCTCTGGTAGAAGTAGCAGCAGATGTAAAAGAAAAGTAGAAAATGTAACATGGGCTGCCTGATTTGGGCAGCCCTGTTTGTAGCATGATATATATAAAGAGAGGTAAAAAAGATGAACTTAAAAGGAAGGAATTTTCTGAAATTGTTAGATTTTACACCGGAGGAGATTACATATCTGATCGATCTGTCCGCAGAACTGAAAGAGAAAAAGAAAAAAGGCATCCGTCACGATGTGTTATCCGGCAAAAACATTGCGCTGATTTTTGAAAAAAACAGTACACGTACCCGTTGTTCCTTTGAGGTAGCTGCTTATGATCTCGGTATGCATGCGACATTCCTTGATCCGTCTGCATCCCAGATTGGTAAAAAAGAAAGCATTGCAGATACCGCCCGTGTACTTGGACGTATGTATGACGGTATCGAGTATCGTGGATTTGAGCAGACCATTGTTGAGGACCTGGCAAAATACGCAGGTGTTCCGGTATGGAATGGTCTGACAAATGAGTTCCATCCGACACAGATGATTGCTGATATGCTGACGATCAAAGAGCATTTCGGACATTTAAAAGGAATTAAACTTGCATACATGGGTGATGCCCGTTATAATATGGGAAATTCTCTGATGGTTGTCTGCGCAAAACTTGGTATGCACTTTACCGCATGCACAAATAAAAAATACTTCCCGAATGAGGAACTGGTTGCTGAGTGTCGTGCCATCGCAGAAGAGACCGGTGCAACAATCACTCTGACAGAAGATGCAATGGCAGGAACCAAAGGTGCAGATGTTATCTATACAGATGTATGGGTATCCATGGGTGAGCCGGATGAAGTATGGGCAAGCCGTATCGAAGAGCTGACACCATATCAGGTAAATGCAAAGTTAATGAAAAATGCAGGTCCGCAGGTAAAATTCATGCACTGTCTGCCGGCATTCCATGATCTGAATACAAAAATCGGAAAAGAGATTCATGACAAATTTGGTCTGGATGCAATGGAAGTGACAGACGAGGTATTTGAAAGCCCGCAGTCTATCGTATTTGATGAGGCTGAGAACCGCATGCATACCATCAAAGCGGTTATGTATGCAACCCTTGGCGGAGATGAGAAATAAATACGTACGGTGTAACTGTATGATAGGATGGAGAAAACTGTGAAAAAGAAAATTCTGGAACTTTTGCAGAATTGTCCGGATTTTATATCCGGACAGGAAATCAGTGAAAAATTTGGTGTATCCCGCACAGCGGTATGGAAAGCAATCCGCCAGCTGGAAGCAGAAGGATATGTGATTGAAGCGGTGAGAAACAAAGGCTACCGTTTAAAAGAAGAACCGGATCTGCTGACGGAAGAACTGCTTCAAAAATATCTGGAAACAGATTGGGCAGGACAGCATCTTGTGGTATTTGACAAGACCGATTCCACCAACAATCAGGCAAAACGTCTGGCAGAAGAAGGGGCAGAACATGGTCTGCTGGTTCTCAGTGATTGTCAGACTTCCGGAAAAGGTCGTCGTGGACGTTCCTGGGATTCCAAAGCCAGCAAAGGTATTTTTATGACCTTGTTGTTAAAACCGGATATTCAACCGGGAAATGCTTCCATGCTGACACTTGTTATGGCACTTGCTGTCCGGGCAGGCATTGAGGATGTGGTTGGAATTGACACACAGATCAAGTGGCCGAACGATATCGTATGTGACGGTAAAAAGGTCTGTGGCATCCTGACGGAGATGAGCGCACAGATTGATTATATTAACCATATTGTGATCGGTGTCGGAATCAATGTTTCCAATGAAATTTTTCCGGAGGAAGTGGCTGCGACGGCTACTTCCCTGTATCTGCTGACTGGTGTGCGCATCAGCAGGGCAAAACTGGCTGCAAAGATCATGACAGAGTTTGAAAAATATTATGCTCTTTATCTGGAGACACAGGATCTGTCTGGTGTGATGAATGAGTATAACAGCCATCTTGTCAACCGCGGGCGCAGTGTGCGTGTGCTTGACCCGCGGCAGGAATATACCGGCGTCGCGCAGGGAATCAATCAGAATGGGGAACTTCTGGTACAGACAGAAGATGGAACAGCCCATGTTTCCTCCGGTGAAGTATCCGTTCGTGGTGTGTATGGATATGTGTGATGAATGTACCTTTGTTTGCCAGAATAGACGAACTGGACAGAAGAATAGATAACAGGAGAAAATGATCATTTATGAATCAGGAAGAAGTAGTGCTGTGTGGATCCAGCGCATATACAAAAAAATATTATCTGAATCCGGATTTCCAGAAATTACCACAGGGAATCCAGGATGAACTGAAATTGATGTGTGTATTGTATACAGAAGATGTAGGCGGTACACTTACTTTGAAATTTGATGAAGACGGAGAACTGATCTTTGAGGCGGCGGCAGATGAGGGTGATCTGCTGTATGATGAGATTGGAAGTGTTCTGAAAGTGAAACAGTTGCAGAACACAAAGCAGGAATTGTTGGAATCGCTGGAAATGTATTATAAAGTAACTCATCAGATAAACATAGAAAACTAGCTAGTGGAGGACTGGAGAAATGCTTTTAACCGTAGATATCGGGAATACAAATATCACACTGGGTGTATTTGAAGGGAAAAAACTGCGTACCACATTCCGAATGACAACAATTCAGACACGTACTTCAGATGAGTACGGCATGGTGATGTGTGAGCTGCTGGAACATAATCAGGTGAAAGTTGGAGAAATTACAGATGTTATTGTTGCATCCGTAGTGCCGAACGTAATGCATTCCCTGACAAGTGCTATCATCAAATATTTTCATACAAAACCAATTATTATCGAGGCAGGAGTAAAGACCGGAATTCGTGTGGCTTCCAAAAACCCGCGTCAGGTTGGCGCAGACCGTATCGTGGATGCGGCAGCAGTTTATGAGCTGTATGGCGGACCGGCGATTGTGATTGATTATGGTACGGCAACTACTTTTGATCTGGTGGATTCAGACGGTACCTTTACCGCATGCGTGATCGCACCGGGTATTCGTACTTCCGCGCAGGCTATGTGGAGTATGGCTGCAAAACTGCCGGAGTTTGAGATAAAAAAACCGAAGAGTATTCTTGCGCAGGATACCATTGCATGTATGCAGGCAGGTCTGGTCTATGGTCAGATCGGACAGACGGAGTATATTGTCAAACAGATGAAAAAAGAGTTTGGAAAGGGCAATATCAAAGTCGTTGCGACAGGTGGACTTGGCCGGATCATTGAAAAAGAAACCGATGCCATTGATATTTATGATCCACTGCTGACACTTCAGGGTATGCGCCTGATTTTTGAAAAACAGAAAAAGTAGTTTCGAAAATTCAGATCAGATACAAGGATAAATATAAGAAAAACGGAAAGAGTACAGTATGGATCAATTGAAAATAGGCAATGTAACCCTGGAGAACAATTTAGTACTGGCACCTATGGCAGGAGTAACAGACCTGCCATTTCGTTTGTTATGCCGCAGACAGGGGGCCGGACTTTTGTGCATGGAGATGGTCAGCGCAAAAGCAATTTATTATAAAAATAAAAATACAGATCTGTTAATGGAGATTCATCCGGAGGAACACCCGGTATCTTTGCAGCTTTTTGGCTCAGATCCGGATATTTTGGCGGCAATGGCGGCAAAGATTGAGGAACGCCCTTTTGAAATCCTGGATTTTAACATGGGTTGCCCGGTGCCGAAGGTTGTCAATAACCATGAGGGATCCGCACTGATGAAGGATCCGAAGCTGGTGGAAGAAATCCTGACCAAAATGGTAAAAGCGGTGAAAAAACCAGTGACGGTGAAAATCCGTAAAGGCTTTGATGAGGAACATGTGAACGCTGTGGAGATCGCCAAAATCGCAGAAAGCTGTGGAGTGGCGGCGGTAGCGGTACATGGAAGAACCAGACAGCAGTATTATTCTGGAAAAGCGGACTGGGATATCATTCGTCAGGTAAAAGAGGCTGTATCGATTCCGGTTATTGGAAACGGAGATATCCTCTGTGCACAGGATGTGGTTCGAATGAAGGAACAGACTGGCTGCGATGGGTTTATGATCGGTCGTGGAGCTCAGGGAAATCCATGGATCTTCAAACAGATTCAATATCAGCTGGAGACAGGTGGAGAACTGCCTCGCCCGTCAAAGCATGAAGTGGCAGATATGATGCTTTTACATGCACGTCTGCAGCTTCAGGTGAAAGGTGATTACATTGGAATTCGGGAAATCCGAAAACATGCGGCATGGTATACGGCCGGATACAAAAATTCTTCCAAACTGCGTGGTAAGATCAACGAGGTCGAAAGTTATGCCCAGTTAGAAGAACTGCTGGAGCAGTGGCTGGCAGAAGAGACATAAAACGTCAGATATAATGTAAGAAAAATCACAAGATTGAGTTCTGCTTTTTGGTATAGCGGATAAAATATAGAAACGCCTTATTTCAGCAGGAAAGAATGTCTGAAATAGAGGAGGCTATAGATGCGTGATGTGAACAGAAAGCAAGAACAAAATGGGAGCCGGGACAAACAGAGTCTTCGCAGAATGTTACAGAAGTGGTGCAAGAAAATTCAAACCATCAGGTTACGATATTTACGAAAATCAGAGGGATTACTGACAGAATCCGAATTTACAGAAGAACCAATAGACAATCCATGGATTAATGATACCAGAGAAATCATAGAGCAGATTTTAATGCAAAAAGATCAAACATATCGGACATTTTGCCCACTGATCATTGATACAGATACACCGAATCAGGTATTTGGAGAAGAGGACGATGTGGATCGGATTCTCAGGCAGCTTTATCCGGGACTGAATTTTTTGGAAGTCTGTACGGACCGGCCGGAACATTTTTTGGAAATGACAGAATGGCTGGCAGCAGAATACGGATTGCTGGTACGAGTGCTTCCGTTAAAAGAAATACGGGAGAGTCGGGCAGGAATGGTGCTTGATTTACAGCGACAGGGTGAACTACATATGCAAAAGTTTTCAAGGGACGTAATCTATGTCCCTTTTTACAAGCGCAGATGGCGGGAATGCAGAGAAACAGAGGATCGTGAAGCCCGGAATGAGCAAATAGAGCAGAAAATGTCCGAAATATCAGAAAAAAGACCGGAAAATACAGACCGGATACAGAGGCAGAATCTTGACATAGAAGTACCGATTGGGTATAATGTAGTGATTGTGAAAGTGGATAAGAATCTTCAAAATTATTGATAAATATAAAACGATCAGGAGGATCAATAGAAATGGATAAGAAAAATCTTTTAACTTACCAGGGATTACAGAAACTGGAAAATGAGTTACAGGACTTAAAAGTAGTCAAGAGAAAAGAAATCGCACAGAAAATTAAAGAAGCTCGTGAACAGGGCGACTTATCAGAGAATGCAGAGTATGATGCTGCAAAAGATGAGCAGCGTGACATCGAAGCTCGTATTGAAGAAATTGAGAAAATTTTAAGACATGCAGAAGTTGTTGTTGAAGAAGAAGTTGATCTGGACAAGATCAGCGTAGGATGCCAGGTGCGTATCCTTGACTGCGAATTCGATGAGGAACTTGAGTATAAGATCGTTGGTTCTACAGAAGCAAACAGCTTAAAAGGTAAAATTTCCAATGAATCTCCGGTAGGAAAAGCATTACTTGGAGCAAAAGTTGGTGAGATTGTAAATGTAGAGACACAGGCCGGCGTTTTACAGTATAAAGTACTGGAAATTCAAAGATCAAACTAAGAGAAAAGGAGAACATGAAATGGCTGAACAGAAAAGTGGACAGAATGTAGACGTGAACCAGCTTTTAAAGGTACGTCGCGAAAAACTGCAGGATCTTCAGGAACGTGGAAAGGATCCGTTTCAGATTACCAAATATGACATGACACATCACAGCATGGAGATCAAAGATAACTTTGATGAGCTGGAAGGAAAGACCGTAAGCATTGCGGGCCGAATGATGTTCAAACGTGTTATGGGAAAAGCTTCTTTCTGCAACATTCAGGATCTGCAGGGTAGTATTCAGTCTTATGTGGCACGTGATAATATCGGAGAAGAGTCTTACGCAGATTTCAAAAAATATGATGTAGGCGATATTCTTGGTATCAAAGGTGAAGTATTTAAGACAAAAACAGGTGAAATCTCCATTCATGCAACAGAGGTTACTCTGCTTTCCAAGAGTCTTCAGGTTCTGCCGGAGAAATTCCACGGTCTGACAGATACAGATACACGTTATCGTCAGAGATATGTAGACCTGATCATGAATCCAGAAGTAAAAGATACATTCATCAAACGTTCCAAAGTAATCAGCAGTATCCGTCGTTTCCTGGATGCACAGGGATTTATGGAAGTAGAGACACCGATGCTGGTATCAAACGCAGGCGGTGCGGCAGCAAGACCGTTTGAGACACATTTCAACGCATTAAATGAAGACCTGAAACTTCGTATCTCTCTGGAACTCTATCTGAAACGTCTGATCGTAGGTGGTATGGAGCGTGTATACGAGATCGGTCGTGTATTCCGTAACGAGGGTCTTGATACCCGTCATAACCCAGAGTTTACTCTGATGGAGTTATATCAGGCATACACAGACTATCATGGCATGATGGATCTGACAGAAAACCTGTATCGTCATGTGGCAAAAGAAGTAACAGGATCTGAGGTGATCACATATGGTGAGCACACTATGGATCTGTCCAAACCGTTTGCACGTATCACCATGATCGATGCTGTAAAACAGTATGCAAACGTAGATTTCAATGAGATTCATTCTACTGAGGAAGCAAAGAAAGTTGCAGACGAGCATCATATTGAATATGAAGATCGTCATCAGAAGGGTGATATCTTAAACCTCTTCTTTGAGGAATATGTAGAGGAGCACTTAATTCAGCCAACATTCATTATGGATCACCCGGTAGAGATTTCTCCTCTGACAAAGAAAAAACCGGAAGATCCGGATTATGTAGAGCGTTTCGAATTCTTCATGAACGGATGGGAAATGGCAAATGCTTACTCTGAGCTGAATGATCCGATTGACCAGAGAGAACGTTTCGAAGCACAGGAAAAAGCATTCGAAGCTGGTGATGACGAAGCAAATCATACAGATGAAGATTTCCTGAATGCTTTAAGCATCGGTATGCCGCCTACAGGTGGTATTGGATACGGAATTGACCGTATGGTAATGATGATGACAAACAGCCCGGCTATCCGTGATGTATTGCTCTTCCCGACAATGAAGTCCCTGGACGCTGACAAGAAGGCAAATAAGACTTCCGAAGCAGCTCCTGCAGAGGCTGAAAAACCGGTTGAAAAGATTGATTTTTCTAATGTAAAGATTGAGCCTTTATTTGAGGAAGAAGTTGATTTTGATACATTCAGCAAGTCAGATTTCCGTGCAGTAAAGGTTAAAGAGTGTGTTGCAGTACCGAAGTCAAA
>NZ_CAKRAS010000074.1 GCF_934295145.1 uncultured Eubacterium sp.
TGAAGAGCCGTATGCGGGAAAGCCGCACGTACGGTTCTGTGAGGGGCTTACATTGTGAGGTGTAAGTCTACTCGACTTCACTCTTCAAGGGCACAGAATTTGACATGAAAGAACTTGGATACGGACTGAAAGGCGAGGATTTTAAAATCAACGGTATCCAAGCCACCGGCAGTATTGACACTGCAGAGATGCTCGGTCTGGAAATGGCGAAGCTAAAGGGCGAGATCAACACCTTCAATAATTACTACCATTTTGAGATGGAACTGAATGTTTTTGACCTGTTCGAAGCAGAGTCGGAGCTTGAACTGAAGAGATTCAATAAGACCGGCACTCTGATGCCCAACAAGCTGTATTTCTTCGTTGGCTCCAGTGCGGCAAAAATCCCATTGGTTTCTCCGGTCATCGTTGCGCATATTTCGGGAGCGGGCGGCGGATTTGACGGTCTTGCCGATTCCTTTAATGGAGACTTTTTCGCCATTCCTCCCATTAACCTCTCCATCACCGGTCGAGGAGATGTGCTGAATACAATCGAGGCGACGGCAACCTATACCTTTGGTCCTGCGTACTTCAAGATGGTGGCGGAGGATGTGAACATCAAGTTTCTGAAGAATCTGAACCTGATCGACTCATATACAATTTACGAGGGCGTGCAGGGCGAGACACGCAACCATAAAGGAACGAATTACACAGGGCTGAGTGCCTCCGGCGGAGTCAGCGTACATATGAGCGTCCCACAGTCGTCAAAGATTATTCGGGCGGGCGGTGAGCTCAACGCCAGCGTTTTCAGCGGCCTGGACAGCTATAAGACTCCGACCAAGATTTATGTGGTAGCTGATATGAACGGAAATGTGTATGGCAGCCTGCATGCACCGGATGGTTGGCCCATCATTGGCGGCATGAAGCTGGCGGGAACGAACCTGGATTTCTTCCTCGGGGCAAATACCGTCATGAATGTTAAGGGACAGGGCTTTGACAGTGCAGTAAGTTCTGCATTTAAAAATTTCAAGATTTACGGTGGCGTGAAGAAAGATGGTTCTTTCCTGGGTTCACACTATCGTGTATGGTATATCTTCCCTGATAACGAGGTCGGGCATACCACGAAGATTTTGAAAAGCCTGCCGGAGTGGAATTGGGACGAACACAAACCAAGTGGCTACAGTGCATCCTACAATGAAGAAGGGGGTGCGCTTGCCGTGATGAACATCAGCACGGAGGAGTTGGACACTGTTGTCGCCCAAGAAAGTGCTGAGAATCGTGTTACTTTGCAAAGTGGAGGCAGCTACAGTAAGACGGTAACATTGACGGCAGAGTCGGGTCAGTCAATTCCCGAAGACGCTGGCATTCTGATGATGGTTACTCCGACTGATGCGAACACGGATATTGACGAGTTTGCAAAAAGCCTGAGCGTATCAAAGGACGACACAGCTGTTACTTTGACCTTCCCAACATATAACGACAAGGATGAAATCACCAATGAATCTAAGATGACTGCTTATGTTACCCAAAACGGCGATGGCAGGGATTGTGTGCTAATCGGCTTGGGCGATAAGGCACAGGCTAACGATAGCTGGACAGTGACAAGCACGCTTTCGGACTTTGACGCAAGCCTGAACGCTTCCCAGTCGTTTGACAGCCTGAGTGTGAGCCTGAGCAATAATACAGTAAGCGGCAAGGTGGAGAATGCCACTGCTGGTACAGAATATGTCCTTGCGACTTATTTGGGCAGCAAAAAGGGTGCAACGGAATACATCATGGGTTATGAAGATGTAAGTAATCCCGATAATATTTCCGTTAAGATTCCAAACCGTGGCACTATGCTCCCAACAGGCGATTATTATGTTACGGCAAGCTTGCTGAACAAGACCAAGCTTCAGGTTGAGGACGAAGACGGCAAGACGACAACGGAGGAAGTTCTTCTTCCTGTTGACACGGTAGCACTTGACAAAGTTTCCTATACGAATACGGTACAGCCTGCCACCCCAACTTCCGTAACAATCAAGCCGGTGGGCAATGAGATCATGAACGCCTCCTGGAGTGAGGTGGAAAGAGCTGACGGTTATCGTGTAACGATTTATCAGAAGGACGGCAATAACTTCGTTGATACCGGCAAGGGCTATTCCTATGATGCGGAGGATATTAAAGAAGGCAAGATCGCTGGCATCGCCTATGACAAAGACTCGAATCTGTTTACCCTGGATATGGCACTCACAGTAGGTGGAGTTGACATCGATGAAAATGGGAATAAGATGAACAGCTCGGCAGGTCTTGATGCGGACAAAACCTACAAAATCGGCGTACAGGCATACAAATACCTGACGGACGAGGTCGGCGGCAAGATTGCGAATTCGCAGGTTTATAGTGAAGAAAAGCTTTCGGCTCCATCAGAACTGCCAAAATACAATCCTTTGAATTTCAGCATAAAGCTACAAACACTGTCAGGAAGTGGTAATTCTTCCGGCTTTGTTGACCGTACTGTGACTGAGGAAAACGGCGTATTCACCTGCGTCACAAGTGGCGGTGACAATCATAAATGGTATTTGACGCCATCTTGCGAGGATACAGAAAATGTCACTTATACTGTCATAAGGATGGATACGAATGCCAAATATACTGCTCAGCCTGGGGACTATGTTGAAATAGACAATGAAGAAATCGTCGGTTCAGTCATGTTTCAAATCGTCGCAACAGTGGATCATGGTGGATACAGTGACACTACAACCAAATATCTGCTGGTGGAAAAAGACGATACTGCACCTATGATCAGCATTGACGAAATGGTAGTGTATGCGGACAGTAATACCGGTGACTATACGATCACTGGTCTGACAGAGCCATATGCAACTGTTTATTTGAATGATTACAATCAAACCCAAGCGGCAACAGCTGATAAAAATGGTAAATTCTCCTATACCGGACAGCTTCAACTGACATTACAACAATATGTAATCGATGAAGAAACCGGGAAGCCGAAGCGGGATGAAGATGACAATCCGATTACGGAAACGGTGCGAAATGAATCAGGAGAGATTGTTTACCTGTTTGCAAAGGACGAAAATGGAAACAGCTCTGCTATGGCAAATGCTGTGGTAACACTTGAGCCGGGATCGGATACCACTTACACCGTGACATTTGATTCTGACGGCGGAACAGGAGTAGACCCTCAAGATATAGAGAATAATGGCATAGTAATAAGGCCTGCCGATCCCACTAAGACCGGATATATTTTTAACGGCTGGTACAATGGCAAAACTGAATATAATTTCACTCAGTCGATTACTGAAAATCTCACTCTTACAGCAAAGTGGACGCTCTGCGATCATACCGGTAATACGGCAAAACCTACTTGCACAGAGCCAGCCAATTGCACAATCTGTAACTACAAAATCCCTGCCAATGGACATGATCTTGTACATCATGAGGCAAAAGCGGCAACCTGTACCGCAAACGGTTGGGAAGCATACGATACCTGCAAGAACTGCGATTACAGCACCTACCAGGAAATCCCGGCAGCAGGTCATCATACTCCTGCCGATGCAGTTATCGAAAATGAAGTAGCAGCAACCTGCACAGAGGGCGGTTTCTATGATGAGGTTGTTAAGTGTTCTGGTTGCGGAAAAATCCTTAGCACTACACATAAGACAACCGAAAAGCTGGGACATAGCTTCGGCGACTGGGAAGAAGTAATATCTCCGAATTGTACCGACAAGGGAAGCAAGAAGCGCACCTGTAGTGTTTGCGCATATTCTGAAACGAAAGATGTCAATCCCAACGGTCATAGCTGGGAAAGCGATTATACGATCGACAAGGAAGCGACCTGTAAAGCAGCCGGAAGCAAGTCTATCCATTGCAGTAAATGCGATGCCGTGAAGGACAGTGAAACCATACCGGCAATAGGACACGACCTTGTACATCATGAGGCAAAGGCAGCAACCGCTGCCGAAGTTGGCAATATCGAATATTGGTACTGTGATAATTGTGATAAGTATTTCAGCGATGAGACAGGTACAAAAGAAATTGAAAAATCCGACACCATAGAAGAAAAGTTGGCTCCGATCATTATTGCCGGAAATAATGCAACAGTTATGCAGGGAGAAAATAAAGATATCTCCTTTACCTCCAATGCTGCTTTTGATGATTTTATCCGTGTAGAGGTAGACGGAGCTACAGTAGATGAATCGAACTACATAGCAGTAAGCGGTAGTACGATTGTTACTCTTAAGGCAAGCTATTTTCAAACATTGGCAGTTGGTACCCATACATTAGGTATAGTATCTCAAAACGGTACTGCAACGGCAACCTTTACAATTAAGGCAACTACAGAAGCAACCGAGCCGACTGAGCCTGTAACACCTACGGATTCTGCCAAACCGACTGATCCTGTAACACCTACGGAGCCTACCGAACCTACAAACATCGTTTCTTCTAAAACCGGAGATAACAGCAATTTGGCACTTTGGATTGCATTGCTCTTTGTATCGGGGGCTGGAATTGCGGGAACAATAGTATTCAGAAAGAGAAGAAAATCTTCCGCAAAATAAAACCAAGTAGCAAATACACACCCGTATGGGCGGTGACGGAAGCATATCCGCCACCGCTCATTTTGCATATAGAAATAATGAGGTGATTCAGATGGACAAACAAGATAAAGAAATGAATTCGTTGGGGTGTCATAATAGACAATTTCACAGTCACTATTATCGAAAATCTGTTGACAGTTGCCAACACCTAATGATATACTTAAAACTCGAGCAGCCGGGGTGGTAGCGGTACCTTGTACCATCAATCCGCTATAGTTGGGGTGATATCCCGCAGAGGGTTGTCAATTGTAGAGCTGCCTTTTATAAGCGGCGTAGATTTTTGGGTCTCGCGCAACAGGAACTTATGAACCGGGTCAGGTCAGGAATGGAGCAGCCCTAAGTAGGACCTCTTGTGTGCCGCGAGGGTGCCTGGGATGAGTTGGCTGTAAGAGTAACGTCTGGGATTGCAATTCGAAGCGGGATGCTCGTAAAAAAGTCGTGTAGAGCAGATATAATTATCTGTTGTACACGGCTTTTTTGTCGTTGACAGGAAATTATTTGGGGAAGAAATGGACAAAATGCAATTTGCAATCGATGTCTGAGTTCTTTTTCAACACATACAATTTTTTTATAAAAACCATTAAAACGAGTATTTTTTTGCTTGAAAAACCATTAAAATAATGGTTTAATAAAAAAGAGGTGATGTATCATATGAATAATAAGAACTTTGCAATTCAGGAATATGTGACCGGTTCAGATATAAAAAGAGTACGAAAAACGTTGGAGCTGACACAAAAGAAATTTGCGGAATTACTAGGTGTTTCTAAAGCAACCATGGAACGATGGGAGACAAAAGAAGATAAAATTACCGGTCCGATCGTTCTTTTATTAAAAATATTAGAAGATCATCCGGATTATGTTATGAAAATGCAGATCCCGGATAAGGAATACGGTTTACGTATGTGGTATATGCATGAGCAGGAAATATGTACGCTGATCGATGTAGATGAACTGAAAAAGCGGGTAAAAATTAAAAATTATACAGACAATATTATGTTTCAGGCTTTTGGAAATCTGAAAGAACCAACTTATGAGGATTATGAAGCATTTTTGGAATCCCGCTGTTTCCCAAAAAGCCGCGATAAAATGAAACTGATTTTAAAGGATCTTGATCTGCCATTTTATGATCCGCTGATGATCATTCAGAAGACGGAAGGAAAAATGGCAGAAGATCATTTTTGGATTCGCATAGAAAGGTGACAGATGCATGATCGAATTGTTTGAACAGAATGAGCGAAAAGCCGACAGACAGTCTTCCAAGGGAAACCAGCTTAAATGGGAAAATGAGGGCATCTGGTACAAATCAGATTGTACCGGATATGAAGGACTTGCCGAATATATGGTATCGCATCTGCTGAAAAAATCTTCTTTGGAAAAGAATGAATTTGTACAATATGATTATGAGCAGATAAAATATAAAAATGTTTTTTATAATGGTGTAAAAAGCAGAAATTTTTTGTACGATAACTGGCAGATTATCACTTTGGAGCGCTTGTTTCATAATTTTTTCCAGAAAAGTCTGTACGAATCTGTATGGCATATCCAATCTTCTGTGAAGGATCGGTTTGAATTTCTGGTGACACAGGTGGAGCGCATTACCGGATTGAAAGATTTTGGAATCTATCTAAATAAATTACTGACGATTGATGCACTGTTTGTAAACGAAGATCGTCATATGCATAATATAGCTGTGCTAATGAATCAAAAAGGTGACTTTGCATATTGTCCTATTTTTGATCATGGAGCCGGATTACTTTCTGACACAAGTATGGATTATCCGTTGGGAACCGACGTATATGATGCACTTTCAGAAGTACGGGCAAAAACAATTAGCGGCAGTTTTGAGGAACAATTGGATGTTTCAGAAGAAGTATGCGGAACGAACCTGTATTTTCATTTTAATAAAAAAGATGTGGAACAATTATTAGAAGAAATACCAGGTTATTCTGAACAGGAGAAAAACAGAGTTCAGGATATTTTATTTGAGCAGATGCGTAAATATAAATATCTGTTTAAAAAGTGATTATAGTAAAATATGAAAAGACGTAAATGAAAGAACTCAGGCTGTTTTTTCCTGCAAAGCGATTGTTAGCGTGCGGGACAAAACAGCCTGATGTCTTTTTTGACACATAAAGTTTTAGCCAATATACAAAAGAATAGATCAAACATTTTTTTGAAGCTTACAATTGAGAGATTGAGCCTTTCTGACAATCGTTGAATGATCAACGCCCAGTGCTTTTGCCAAAGCTCTGGTGGAACCGTATTTCTGATATCCCCATTCCAGAATTTCTTTTTCATACTCAGAGACAAGTTCTTTGAGTGTGTGGCCTTCAAAATGAGAATGCTGCGTCTCATCTGCAAATTCAGAAAAGTATCCGACAACCATATCCCAACGGATCGTGGTATAGGGTTCATAGATGACAACCCATCGCTCAATCAGATTTTCCAGTTCACGAATATTTCCTGGCCACTGATAACGGCAGAGACCGTCAATGGTATCCTGGGAAAAAATAATATTTTTACTGTATTTTCGATTAAAAATACTTAGAAAATGCTGGATTAATACAGGGATATCTTCTGTACGTTCTCTCAGAGCCGGAATTGATATCGGAAAAATATACAATCGATAAAATAAGTCTCCGCGGAATGTACCATTTTGCACCATTTCATTTAAGTTTCGGTTTGTGGCGGCAATAATACGGATGTCAAGCTTAATAGATTTTGTATCTCCAATCCGGGTGATTTCTTTTTGCTGCAGAGCACGCAGAAGTTTTGCCTGAAAATCCAATGGGAGTTCTCCAATTTCATCCAGAAAAAGTGTTCCATTATTGGCAAGTTCAAACATGCCGACTTTTCCGTTGGCATTTGCACCGGTAAATGCTCCTTTGACGTAGCCAAAAAGTTCACTTTCCAGCAGATGTTCCGGAATGGCGGCACAATTCACTTTGATAAATGGTTTTTTGTTTCGGGGGCTATGCTCGAAAATATAGTTGGCAAATACTTCTTTTCCAGTACCGGTTTCTCCGGTAAGTAACGTTGTGACATCTGTCTGTGCAGCCTGAAAGGCCATGGCATAGGCTTTGGTGACAGCCGGGCTGTGTACTTCTGCCCAGTCAGAAAAATTTTTCTGTGGGATAATATTTTGCTGATTCAACTGTTCTATGATCAGTGAATTTTGATTTACCATTTTCTGATAGTGAGCAATTTGTGACTCGGAGTCCCGCAGATTTTCCGCCAGTGCCATGGTTTCACTGATATCCTGATCCAATACGATAACACCTACCAGCTCATGCGCCTGATTAAACAGAGGAGAACCGGTTTCCAAAAGCTGTGTTCCGGTAAGGGAAGAGTATGCAATGGAAGAGTAAGGAATCTGATGTTTCAGTACATATTCAATGATAACATTGCCAATCTGGTTGTCAGTGGAAAGTTCTTTGTAATTTTTCCCAACTACTGATTCATATTTTAAACCCACCAGTTTTTCATTTTCCTGATTAATATAGAGGACGGTACCTTCGGTATCGCAGATGAAAAGACCGATATTAATCTGGTTGCCAATATTCTCCAAGTGAAAGAAATTTAGCTGTTCAATCTGGGTTTGCATCTGGGAACCGACAGGTGAAGATAGCAAATCCGGATAAGTTTTGATTAATGTCTGAAAAGTTTTTAATATATGCTCTAAATTTGTTCCTTTTATCATCTAAAAGCCTCCTGTATGGTGTGATTTTACACCGTTTTAGCCGGAAATGCAAGGAAATGAAGAAAAACAGTTTCTGAAACAAGCAAAAGCGGTGCGTATACACACCACATTTGATGAAAAAAGCGGAAATCGGTGTATAAATACACCAAACGTGTGAAAGGTAATGGAAAAAACAAAGAAAAAAGGCTATTTTTTGATAAAAATATAGAAAAACGGATGAAAAAACTGGCATGATTATTGCTATTTACTAGGGTACCATAAACCAATAAAACAAAATAAAAAAGAAAGATGATTAAAGGAGGACATTGTTATGGAATTTGATAAGTATGTAGCAACAGGCGGACAGTCAAGCAGACCGTTTGGTCAGTTTAAGGTACCATATCCGAAGTGGGAGAGATTAGAGCGCCCGACCGGATATCCGGAATTTAATATGAACCCGGACTACAAAGACTGGGTAATCTGCATTGAAGGAGAACATTTCCTTCCCGGAGTAACATCTGAAATGATCGATTGGTTCTGGTGCAACATGGAGAAAGGTTATTTTCTCTGGGCTCCGGGTTCTCATAAGAGATTCCAGTGGATCAGAGAGCCATGGCAGTATGGTTTTACAAATTCAAAACACACCAGTCTTGAGAATATGTCCGAGGATCAGATCCTGGATCTGGAAGTAGCAGCAGGTGACGGATTCGGAATGCTTCTTTACAACCGTTACGATATGGATATTTTCCCATTTGACAGCTGTCTGGAGCACTGTATTCTGGAAGGACAGATGGATGAAAATGGACATACATGGATGATCCTTGCACATATGTGGGAGGATGTAGAAGGTGGCTGTGTACATCGTATGGTATGTGCGACAGAGACACTGGAGCAGACGAAAAAAATCATCCGTCCGGATGAGTTTCCACACAAAAAAGGTGATATGAATACCTTTGAGCATGGCGAGTATGAATTATCCTGGTGGCCGAAATTCCTTCCGAAACTGTATGATGTATGGAAAGATCATCCGGACCCAACACAGAACGTATACTATGATCTGAGTGTTGAGAAAATTGGAGATTATAAGTGGAAATACAAAGAAGATAACTCCAAACCGATCCTGGAGAAATTAGGAATCCAGTAAGAAACATTCAGAAAAGAGTAAGGGAGATACGTTATGGCAATAGGCATTATTGGTATTATTCTGGCCTTTGTATTGCTGCTTTTCCTGACAATGAAAAACTGGTCTACGATCATTGTATCCATTTTTTCTGTTGTGGTAGTAGCATTATTCAATGGGCTGAATCTGACCGAATCCATCACAAATACATATGTAGCAGGAGTATGTAATATTATCACGGCATTATTTATGCTGATCCTGCTGGGGACTATTTTAGGAAAATTATACACGGAAACAGGAGCGGCTGTTTCTGTTGCAAATACATTCATTAAAGCATTTGTAGACAAAGCGGCTGGAGAAAAGAAAATCAGAGTGGCCTGCGCGGTACTGATTGCAGTATCCTGTCTGTTTCAGTTTGGAGGTATCGACAGTTTTATCGTAATGTTTACGACATTTCCGATCATCGTAACGATGTTCCGCAGACTGAACCTGCCGCGTAAATACATTCCGGGAATGCTCCTTTGTGCAACCGGAGTCGGCGCATGCCCGGGTTCTCCGACGGTACATAATGTACTGCCATCTGCAATTTTAGGAACACCGTCTACTGCAGGTGCGATACCTGGAATCATTGCATTTATCATTGTAGAAGTTGGTGCATGGTTTATGATTTCTACCATGATCATCCGCGCAGTACGCCGTGGAGAGACTTTTGATTATGGAAATATGGAAGCGGTGCCTGATTTTGAAGGTGACAGAAAACTTCCGAATTTCATTGTTGCATTGCTTCCACTGATTTTAGTATTTGTACTGTATACAATCGTTGGTGCAAATATTGCATACGCATTATCCGGTGGTATTGTACTTTGCATTATCCTTATGGGTAAAAATATCGAGCCACAGCAGGGTGCAAGCCTTGGCCAGCAGATTGTATCTGTACTGGGACAGGGTGCGGTATCTTCGACAAAAGCCCTGATCGAAATCAGTGTTATCGGTGGTCTGGCAGCAGTTGTAGCGGTTACACCGGCCTTTACAAATCTGGCAGATGGACTGATGGGACTTCCAATTCATCCGTATCTGATCGTATTGATTTCCGTATTTATCCTGGTGGCTTTGACAAGTTCACCGCCAGCCGGACTGAGCATTATCATTCCGATTTTTGCAGCAAGTCTGATCGCACAGCCGGGTGTACTTGGAATTGCAGCTGATCCTGCCGCAGTACATCGTATCTGCTCCACAGCCTGCATCACATTTGAGACACTGCCGTGGAATGGTATGATCGTTGTAGCCTTAAGTCTTTGCAATATCAAGCATAAAGAAGGATATTTGCCGATGTTCTTGGCATCTGTATTCTTCCCAATTGTAGGTGCTGTTGTGGCAACCTTATTACTGATTGCATTTCCGGGACTGGCATAAGTTCAAGTCGAACGTACATGAGACTTGGTGCGTGATTCTGGTCAGCGAAAGCTGACATATTCTTCTCAGAATCACTGCACTCTACACTCCTCTAAAAAATAAAAACTTTTATACCAAAACCCTCTTAAGCGAACCCACTAAGACGGACAGAATATCTGTTTTAGTGGGTTCTTTTTCAATACATAAATTTTTACCACATGGAAATCATTTTTGGCTTATCGCGGCAGATTCCATTCAAAATGCTTTGCCAGGTATCGAACAACCAGAACCAGGCAGAAACCAATTAATGCAGCAGCATTTTCCGGCATAAAATGATACAGGATATAGTACCCAATGATGCCAAAAATACATGCTGTAGCGTAAATATGCTTTTGAAGCACATATGGAATTTCGCCGGCCAGCAGGTCACGCAGGATACCACCTCCCACACCGGTGATCAGACCGACAAATGCGATCAGAAGGAACTGATCAGTGTGAAGGAAACTGATGGTGGCTTCCATACCAAGAATGGTAAAGGCGGCCAGTCCGAGCGTGTCAGATAGAAATAGAAGATTGTGGTACATGATGTCGGTGCGGCGGGCGATTTTTTCAGAAAAGAGATTTCGTTTTCTGATATAAATTTTCCAGCTGATAAAGACAATCATGGCGGTAATGGACGAAATAACCGTACATTTTGGATTCTGGAACATTGCAGGCGGAGTATTTCCGATGACGATGTCGCGGATGGCACCACCGCCCACAGATGTTACGATTCCGAGGATCAATATACCAAAAAGATCCATTTCTTTTTTGATGGCCAGCATACTGCCGGAGATTGCGAATGCAATGGAGCCGATGATCTCAAATACAGACATTAAGCTTGTCACGTTAATATCCTCCCCCATTTAAGTTGAACGTCAGTGAGACTTGCGTATGATTCCGGTCAGCATGAGTTGAAAAATGCGATTCAGAATCACTGCGTGCTACACTTCGCTGCAATCGGCGCCTATGGCGCAATACATTTAAAATAGCATACTTGTTATAGGGTTGTCTACTGCCACGCGAAGAAAAAATCAAGTCGAACGCATGTGAAATTTGGTGCGTGATTCCGGCCAGCGTTTATCTCAGTGGGAGTCTCAACGCAGATTGAGATAAACTGGCATGGTTAAATTATCTAAAACTGGAAGTGTTAAAAAAGCCAATGAGAAGGTAAGATATCGTTAAGTTAATCATCGATGAGGATACAATCAATTATAATTTCAGGTAATCGCTTTTGGGATCATGTGCACAACGAAGAATAGAAAAGCGATTATCAGGGGGATAAGAGGTGCTTACTGTGAAAGAAAGTAGAGGACAGCCAACAAATGGCATACTTTAATAAGCTGTCTTATGGCAGCCTTTGAAAAATT
>NZ_CAKRAS010000075.1 GCF_934295145.1 uncultured Eubacterium sp.
ACTCCAAGGCAAGGCGGTAGACTGATTTTCGTTATCGGAGCGAGCATAGCCCGACCGCGGGAGTGTGTCTGAGCCAATAGCTGCTTTTGCTGTTGGTGAGTTCACGAAAGCGGTCGGAGATAAGCGGCGCAGCGCAGATAGAAAATCAGTCGTGCCGGCATTGGAGTTTTCTTCCAGCTTCTTTTAAAACTACCTAAACAAGAAAATTCACCAACATCACGCTGGCCATGATCCCCGCTACAGTCGCCACCAGCGCCCCAGCCAGTGTCCATCGTGTCTTTTTCACTTTAACCGTCATAAAATAAATACTCATAGTATAAAATATCGTCTCACTACTACTCATCATGACCGATGCGATCCTTCCCAGTCTGGAATCCGTTCCAAACTGTTCATAAATATCAAGCAGCAAGCCTGTGGCCGCCGAGGAAGAAAACATCCGCACCACCGCCAGCGGAACAAGCTGCGATGGAAATCCAATACGGTCTACGCAGTTTCCAAGTGCTCCCGCCAGTGCATCAAGCAGTCCGGAAGCCCGCAGAATGCCCACTGCCACCATTAGTCCGGCAAGGGTAGGTAAAATATCTATCGCTGTTTTCAGGCCGTCTTTTGCGCCTTTTACAAAGTCCTCATAAGCATTCCGCCGATTCAGAAGCCCTGCCATGAGGATTACTATAATAAAAAGCGGAATAATAAAATCTGACAGAAATAATAATACACGCTGCATAATTCAATATCCCCTTTTTCGATCTACCACAGACATCATTTTTGCAAATATAATTCCCGCCAATGTGGAACATGCCGTCGCCACGATCGCAGCGCCCACAATACCCGTTGGATCCGGTGAACCATACTGACTTCGATAAGCAATAACTGTCACCGGAATCAACTGCAGAGAAGAAATATTTAACACCAGAAAAGTACACATCTCCGTAGATGCCTCTTTTTCTTTCCGGGCAGATGTATGGTGAATCCGGTCGGAGCCGAAATCATATTTTTTCTGGTATGGCTGATGTACTGCCTGGATCAGTGTCCGTTCTTTTTCCAATACATCCAGATCTTCCATGGCCTGCAGCCCTGCCGGAGTTGCAGCCCAGCCCAGACCGAAAAAATTAGCAATGCAGTTTGCCGCAATGGATTTACAGGCAGGGTGTTCCCTTGGCACACGAGGAAAAAGAAAATGGAGCAGTGGATAAATGCGATCTGCCGCCCGCTGCATCATACCGGCACTTTCTGCGATTCTCATCAATCCTACCCAGAACGCCAACACGCCTGCCATAGTGATACACAACGTCACCGCCTGCTGCGCCGAATCTAGCGCTGCATCTGTCACCGCCTGCAGATTCCCTGCAAAAGCCGCATATACAATTCCCGCCATAATCATAAAAATCCACAAAAAATTCAGCATAAGCTGTCTGCTCCCTCGGGGCTTTCTAACAACTTATGCTGAATAATAAGTCAATATTCTTTTTTATTTCCCATACGTACGGAAAAATGTACTCAGGTTTGTCAGCGCCTTTACAAGCACCTTGGTCTGTTCCTTATCCAGGCCGTTCAGGGTTGCTTTGATCATTTCATCATGGAAGTTTGCATGATGATGGTACGCTTTCACGCCTTTGTCCGTCAGAGAGATCAGAACCACACGGCGGTCTTTTTCACTTCTGACACGTTTTACGTAGGCTTTTTTTACAAGGTTATTGATGGCAATAGTCAGCGTTCCCACAGTAACAGACAAATCCTTTGCAACTGAAGACATACTCCGCGGCTCATCCAGTCCGATAGCCTCGATGATATGCATATCGTTATTGGAAATGTCCTTGAACTCCTCTGTAATGATCGCTTTTTCCTCTATATTCATGATTTCGTTAAACAATTTGACCAGCAGGTCATGAAGCGTATCGTATCCTTCCAATGCGTTCCTCCTGACATAACTATAAACAAGTTCCTTTGAATCTTACATTTTTATATTTTGTATATCAAATATTTTGGTTGGTTGACAAATCAATTATACACAATCTGAATACACACCGCAAGGGACAAATCCACAGAATTCCTATTACCAAATGCATAACATGTCTCTGCTCTTCCGGCTTTTACTATGAAGTTTCACATATATAGACATAATACACTATCTTTATTAATAAATCTGTGAGACGTGCATACCTATATAATAATTCTATGTATAAATATCCGGTACCAGCTATGCGACACTGCTACTTTCATTTTCACCGCAAAATTCGTTTTTCCCTCTGTCTTGCGCTCTTTCTCATCGGACTTGGCATTTTCTGCGCTGCTGTCTGCAACTGTGCGGATTCCGACACCTGGATTGCGCAGTTTCTAACCGAAGATCAACAGACATCTCCAGATGCTGTACACAACTCTGATTCTGCGATCGGGCAAACATCCATCACCGATGCCGATACCGCTTTTGATGCCTTTCTCTCGAAACTTTTTCGTCAGGAAGCGTCTGCAAATCTGTTGAACCTGCACTACACACTGGAAAATCCATCCGCATATGGTATCACGGAATATCAGGCTTCTCTCGGTTCTTACACTTCAGACTCCCCGAAAAAAGCTGCTGCCTTCGCAGAAAATATTCTCACCACGCTGCTGCAATTTGATTCCGAAAATCTTTCCTCAGAAAACCAACTGACGTTGGATATCCTCAATGACCACCTGACTCAAGCCAAAGCCGGTGCAGATTTCTACTGTTATGACGAGCCCCTGACGCCGACCACAGGTCTGCAATCTCAGATTCCGATCCTGCTGGCAGAATACACCTTTCACAATCAGCAGGATATTTCTGATTATCTGGAATTGCTGACCGATATTCCACGCTATTTTTCTCAGATCTGCGCTTATGAGGAGGAAAAAGCTGCTGCCGGACGTTTTATGCCCTCTTACACAGCCCGGACCATTGTCGATCAGTGTCATGATTTTACATCCAATCCGAAGCAGCATTATTTGGTAACAACATTTAATCAGAAATCTGCTGCTTTGACGGATTTGTCAAAAAACGAACAACTTGCTTATCAGGAGCAGAATCAGGCCATTCTGGAACAGGAAGTGTTTCCGGCCTTTAACCTGCTGACTGACACCTTGGAAAAACTTTCCGATCGTACCATCAACGAAGCCGGGCTCTGCCATTTCCCGGAAGGCACAAAATATTATGAATATCTGGTCCAGGATTGCACCGGAAGCAGCGACAGCATAGATTCACTGAAAAAGCGTACCGCAAACCAGCGCAAAGAAGATCTCCTTCTTATCTCGCAACTGTTGGAGCAGAATCCTGATCTACCCGCTGAATCAGAAAACTGCGCCATTGCACCGCAGTCTCCAGAAGAAATGCTTGCCACCCTGCGGGATGCTATTTCAGAAGAATTTCCGGTATTTCCTGAATGTAACGTAACTGTCAAATATGTAAATGAAGCCATGGAAGACTATCTCTCACCTGCCTTTTACCTGACCTCTCCACTGGATCATCTGACAGAAAATGCGATTTATATCAATCAGAAAAATGGGTATGAAGGGCTTCGGCTTTTTACCACGCTGGCGCACGAAGGATTTCCGGGACATTTGTACCAGAATGTATATTTTCACTCTGTTTGTGATCTGCCAATCCGCTCGCTGCTTAGCTATCCGGGGTACACTGAGGGCTGGGCGACCTTTGTAGAACTGCATTCCTATACTTACAGCGGTCTCTCTGCAGATGCTGCCAGACTCTGTGCCGCAAATCAGGCGGCGATTCTGAGTCTATATGCCACCGCGGATATAGGGATTCATTATGATGGCTGGACATTAGACGATACGGCAACGTTCTTTTCCACGTATGGATTCACAGACGAAGAAGTGCTGCGGGATATTTTTGAATTGATCGTTGGCGAACCGGCCAATTATCTGAAATATTATATCGGTTATCTGGAATTTCATGATCTGCAGGAAGATATGAAAAAGCAAAATCCGGATACTTATACGGATTCTGCCTTTTACGAAAAAGTGCTTGAAATTGGACCGGCGCCATTTAAAATTCTTCGGGCATATGTACTTGGAAATCGGTAACTTTATATAAAGTGAAAACGGAATCAGGGAATTTTTTCCTAGCAGGCGATTGTTAGCCGCTGGGACAAAATTCCCTGATTCCGCTTCACTAAAGTTCCGTTATCTCATATTTTTAATTCTGAACGGCACGTCACCCATTTTGCACCGGCACCGTTTTGGCCGCTTCCGCCTGCCGTTTTTCCAAACGTTTCATAATCGAAAGAAACACCGGCATTACCACCGCCGTCGCTGCGATCCATGCAGTCTGATCCGTAAAGCATACTGCCGTATATCCAAATTTCGGAATGACAAATACTGCCATCAAACCTCTGGCGACCAATTCGCTCAAACCTGCAAACATGGCAATTGCACTGTAACCAAGTCCCTGAATCGTCAGTCGTGTACAGTTTAAGAATGCCAGGAAGAAATAGAAGAATCCTGCACATGTCAAAAGCTGCTGCGCATAGCCAAGCACCTCTGTTTCACTGCCAGACACAAAAATCAGAGCAATCTTGGAACCTGCAAAAATGAGTACGATTCCAATGGCAATACTGTAAATCACAGAAATGATAATTCCGGATTTCAGTCCCTCCCGAATTCGTTTCAGATTGCCGGCACCAAGATTCTGGCTGCCAAAAGTTGCACTTGCTGTGGCGAATCCGTCATACGGACACATTGCCAGCTGTTTTACCTTTGTAGCTGCCGCAAATGCAGATACATACACTGCATCCAGCGCATTTACTGCGCTCTGGAGCAGAATACTTCCGATTGCGGTGATAGAGAACTGCAGTCCCATCGGTACTGCCATGGTAAACAATGTCTTTATGTAATGAAAATCTAACTTTCTCTCCTGATGCTCTGTTTTCAAAATATCATATTTTTTCTTCATGTATACAAAGCATAGCGCTCCGGAAATTGCCTGGGACAAAATTGTTGCCCATCCTGCTCCGGCAGTTCCCAATTTAAATCCAATAATAAACAGCATGTCCAAAAAAATATTCATCACTGCAGACATGACCAGAAAATAAAACGGCGTTTTGGAATCACCCAGCGACCGGATAATTCCAGCCACTACATTATATAAAAATGTAAATGGGATTCCCAGGAAAATGACAAACAGGTAATCATATGCGCCCTGATAAAACTGATCCGGTGTCTTCATCCAGGTCAGAATAGAACCACACAGCACACAGGTTATGATTGTCATGATCACAGCAAGGAAAATTGCCAGATATGCCGCATTCATCACAAATTTACGCATTTCACTGTAACTTTTTGCACCAAATTTCTGCGCCACGGGTACAGCCAGTCCCGTACAGGTTCCAAGGCAGAAACCAATGATCAAAAATGTAATAGATGTCGTGGAACTTACGCTGGTCAGGGCACCCAGCCCCAGATAACGACCTACGATTACAGTATCTACCATGTTATACATCTGCTGAAACAGATTTCCCAGTACCAGCGGTATGGAAAACTGCCAGATCAACTTCATTGGACTTCCAACCGTTAAATCTTTTGTCATAACTACTCCCTTCCTCAGATTACTCGTTTTCTGTGTTTAACAACATCTGATAAATTTCGCGTTTTCCTACACCACGGTCTTTTGCCACCTGTTTCATGGCGCTTTTTCGATCCATACCTGTGCTTAAATATCGCTCCATATGTTCTTCTACGGAAATTGCTTCCCAGGACTGCTGCTGCTCCTGCACCAGTTCTTCCCGGCTTCTGCCCTCGATGACTAACACACACTCTCCGCGAACGCCCTGCTCTTCATAATAACTGATTGCCTCAGAAAATGTAGTCTGGAATGCGGTTTCAAATTTCTTTGTCAGCTCCCGGCAAACCGTCAGTCTGCGGTCACCTAATGCATTCTTCAGTTCTTTTAACGTTCCAATCAGATGATGCGGCGCCTCATACACGATCAGTGTTCTTGTGTCATTTTTCAGTTCTTCCAACACGGCTGCACGCTCTTTTTTCTCCTTTGGTAAAAATGCCTCGAAGGAAAAACGACGTGTCGGCAGCCCGGACAGCGTCAAGGCCGTAATGCAGGCTGCTGCACCCGGAAGGGAAGTCACTTCAATGCCCTGCTCATAGCAGATACGCACCAGATCCTCGCCTGGATCGGAAATACCCGGTGTACCCGCATCGGTGATCAGCGCGATATTTGTTCCCTGCTGCATTTTTTCTACCAGCTGATATGCTTTATCCACTTTGTTGTACTCATGGTAGCTGGTCAGCGGTGTTTTGATATCAAAATGATTCAGTAAATGAATGGAATTTCTGGTATCCTCCGCCGCAATTAAATCTACTTCTTTTAATGTACGCAGTACACGGAGCGTAATATCCTCCAGATTTCCAATCGGAGTCGCACATAAATACAATTTTCCTGCCATATTCCTATTTCACCTCACAGTCCGATATATGTTGTATTGCAATCTGTCAAGGATATACGATACATAAGCTTAATAACCATATACATCATATATCTCATCCGTATATTTTCCCGGTTCTTTGTAAACAATCAATGGTTTTTCCACTGTCATGCGGCTTCTTCCGCCCCGCAGGCCCTCGATCAGCACCATATTCGGCTCCCGGTCCACATAGGGATATACGAGGCGCATCCGTTTCGGCTCGATGCGATACTGCACCATCAAAGAGATGATCTCTGCCAGACGGAAAGGACGGTGTACCATATAAAAACGTCCTCCTGGCACCAGAAGGCGTGCACTCTCCCGAATAATATCTTCCAGATTGCATAATACTTCATGTCTGGCAATGGTTTTTGCCTCATGCAGATTCGTCAGTCCGTGCTGCGCGGTCATATAAGGTGGATTTGTCGTCACGACATGAAAAGAAGATGCTCCAAAAATTTTTGAAGCATCCTTAATATCACCTTCTACGATGTCGATCCGATCCTGCAGAGCATTCAGCGCCACACTGCGCCGCGCCATATCCGCACTCTCCTGCTGAATCTCCAAACCGGTAAAATGGTTTCCATCGGTCTTGGCCTCCATCAGAATTGGGATGATTCCATTTCCGCAGCCCAGATCCAGACAGTTTTCATGTTTTTTTGCCCGGGCAAAGCCGGACAGCAGCACCGCATCCATACCGAAACAGAATTTCTCCGGATTCTGGATAATACGGTAGCCGTTTCGTTGTAATTCGTCGATTCGTTCTCCCGGCAATAAATTACTCATTTAACTTGGAATGACCTCCCTTGTCCTCTAACTCAGCAAGTTTGCGCATTTCCTCTTTGCTCAGACGCTCGCCATGGTCTCTGCGGCGTTTGGAACGGAATTTCAGCTGTTTTACCTGATATTCGCGAATTTCTTTCTCATCCCCCATATCCACAATAACTTTCACCAGCTGGCGCAGTACGCTGACACTCTGTACCTCACCTTTCAGACCGTCCAGGGTTGTCACACGGTCACCTACATTTGGCAGACGGCTGTTTAAATATTCATAAGTTTCTTCTTCGTTTTTCAGACAACACATCAATCGTCCGCACACACCGGATATCTTGGTCGGATTCAGGGACAGATTCTGCTCTTTCGCCATCTTGATAGACACCGGCGCAAACTCTGTCAGGAATGTATGACAGCACAGTGGGCGTCCACAGATACCAATGCCGCCAAGGATTTTGGTCTCATCACGGACACCGATCTGACGCAGCTCGATTCTCGTACGGAATACACTTGCCAGATCCTTTACCAGCTCACGGAAATCAATGCGTCCATCTGCAGTAAAGTAAAATAGCAGTTTGTTGTTGTCAAACGTATACTCTGCCTGCACCAGTTTCATGGCAAGACCGTGTTTTTCAATCTTTTCCAGACAGATCTTGTATGCATCTTTTTCTTTCTCATGATTTTTTTCTTCGATACGATCATCTTCCGGTGTTGCCACACGGATGACCGCTTTCAGCGGCTGAACCACTTCATCATCTGTAATACTCTTTGGCGGGACAATTACGGTACCATACTCGATACCACGGGCAGTTTCCACGATAACATGGCTGCCGCGCTCCAATTTCAGGTTTTTCGGATCAAAATAATACACTTTGCCCGCCTGACGGAATCTTACTCCAGTAACTTTTATCATCTAATGTTCTCCTTGATCGTCAATGCCAGCATTTCCATGGTCAGGTCAAAATTTACGTTTGCCCGGATCCGACGGTCCGCTGTCTCAATTGCTTCTAATATCTGCTGCAGTCCGCGATATGAGCATTTTTCCGCCTGATGCCGTATTTCCAACGACTGTTCGCGGAATATCAACTGCTCCTCTGAGCCTGCTGCTTTATATAATAACACATCCCGATACCAAAACAAAACCAAATCAAAAAATTCTCTGATATCGTCTTTGAAATCGTTCAGTGGTTTTATCTCCTGTAATAAATCGTATTTGCGGACATCTCCCAGTCTGCGCAAGAGCGAGACGGTAACGTCCTTCAGTTCATTGAATCGTTCTGAGGAAGCCAGTGCCACAGCCCGCCCCACATTTCCACGGGCAAACGCCGCACAGACTTCCGCTTTGTAATCTGGCACCTGACGTTTTTTCATCAAAAATTCCCTGATTTTTTCATCACTCACCGGTTTGATGTCAAGCATCACACAACGGGAACGGATGGTCTGTAAAAACGCATCCGCGTTCGTGGTCAGAAGCAGGATCACCGCATAAGCCGGCGGCTCCTCAATGGTTTTTAACAGGGCATTCTGTGCCTGCTGGTTCATTTTCTCCGCTTCATCCACAATGTATACTTTATATTTACTGCTGTAGGGCTTAATCTCTATATCATGATTGATCTGCTCACGGATATCCGCTACTGAGATCGTATTTGGTTTTTCATGTGTCAGATAAATAATGTCAGGCTGATTGCTGCCTAATGCCTGCTTGCAGGAATGGCATTCCATGCACGGCTCCGCAATGATCTCCGGGTGCAGTTCTGCTTTCGGAAGTCCGACCACCTGCTCACGCTTTTGAATCGATGTCTCACACTGCAAGGCCATGGCAAACGCCTGCGCCAGCATCATTTTTCCGCTGTCCTTCGGACCGTTGATAATATACGCATGAGATACTTTATCCATCACGATCGCGCTCTGCAGATGCGCAATCAGTTGTTCATGTCCGATAATCTCATGAAATCCTGCCATTACTGTTCCTCACTAAAAATTTATCGAATATAAGAAGCAATCTCCTGAGTGACCTGACCCAGATCTTTATTCAGGAAACGCCTTGTAATCCCTGCTTTTTTCAGATTTTCCTCGGAAAAATCCTGCTCATCCGCCAGAAATCTCCGACACATTTCCGCGTATTTCGGCTTTTCCTGGGAACGTTCCCGATCCAGCGCCCGCTGCAGACGCAGTCCATCGTCCACTTCCACGTAAATCGGGCAGACATGCTCCGCTCCAAAATAATCGCGGATCTGCTCATAGGCTTCCAGTGTCCCGATCATCAGATAATCTCTTTCCGCCAGAGATATCTGTCCGTCATCCGCGGTAAAATATTTCCACACACCATACACTGTATTGTATGCACGTAGTTCAATGATTTTTCCGGCATCTTCGAATTCCTTTACCTGATCTTCCGAACAGAAAAAGTAAGATTCCCCTTCTACTTCTCCGGACCGGATTGGCCGGGTCGTATACGGAATCACACGTTTTACCTTCAGGTCTTCCATTGCCAGAAGGCGGTTATAAATGGTGTCTTTTCCAGATGCACTTTTTCCCATCAGACAATAGATTTTTCCCATGATCACATCCTACTTTCGTCTCTCATATCTTTATAGTATAGTACACACTTCAATCCTTTGTCCACTGTAATCTTTCATTCCTTCCACTTCCATATTCCGCGTCTGGCAAATACGCAGTGTTTTCAGAATTTCCTCTGTCACACGTTCTCCCGGTGCAAGGATCGGGATTCCCGGCGGATACAGATAAACAAATTCTCCAGACACAGATTCTGCAGATTCCATCAAAGATACGGTCTGCTTTGGCGCATCCATTGCCTCGGCGATCTCCAATACTTTTTCTGCCCTGTGATAAATCTCATCCGTAGTAAATATTCCCTGATTCAGATCAACCTCATCTCTCTGATCAATTTCCTGCAGTGCTGCAAACAGCCGGTTAAAGCCTTCTGTAGTATCCATAAGCGTTGTCAGCGCCGTCACATAATGCCCGGAAACCATTTCCATTTCCAGATGATACCGCTCTGTCAAAAGTTCTGCCAGCTGCTGTCCATGCAGTCCGACTCTTTCCGCACAGATCAGGATTTTTGATGGATCGCGATCCCAGATACCCGGATCCTTTTCCCCGGTTTCTCCGATTTTTCCATCTGGAGAAAGCACCGTGATCCGTTGTAGTGTTTTGCATTTTTCATAAAAATCATGCAGGCGTTCCTCATATGCCGCAAATAGTTCCGTTCCCTGTTCCCGTAAAATCCGAGTACAGCGGTCAAGTCCCGCCATTAAAATGTAGGAAGGAGAACTGGACTGATAAATGCCAAGGTACCATTTTACCCGCTCCAGATCAACCCACGGATTCTTTCTATAATGAAGCAGTGCACTCTGGGTATAAGCCGGCAGAGTCTTGTGCGCACTTTCGATACACAGATCCGCACCAAGTGCCAGTGCTTTTTGCGGAAATCCCTTTGAAAAACCAAAATGAGCGCCATGTGCTTCATCCACGATCAGTGGAATTCCTTTTGCATGCACAATCTCTGCAATTGCTGCAATATCAGAAAGGACTCCATCGTAAGTAGGTGAAGTCAGCAGAACCGCTTCCGTATCAGGGTACTGTTCCAACATCGTTTCTACCTGCTCCGGTGAGATACTTCCCTGAATACCAAAGGCTGTCTGCTTCGGATACAGATACGTGGTTTTCAGTTCCATCAGATATACCGCATGGTACACGGCTTTGTGGCAGTTACGTGCCATCAGCAGACGACCGCCTTTTTTTACCGTTCCACACACAGCCGCCAGCAGCCCCGCCGTACTTCCGTTTACAAGAAAAAATGTCTCATCCGCACCGAAGGTTTCCGCAGCACGATGCTGAGCATCACGCAAAATACCTTCCGCATGATGCAGGTTATCAAAACCGGTAATCTCCGTAATGTCGATCTCTTCCCCAGTCCAGTTTCCCATAGACTGGCGCTTATGTCCCGGCATATGAAATGGATAGGCATCTGTCTGACTGTATGCCAGCAGTTTTTCATCTAGATATTCTGTTTTTGGGGCAAAATGTTCCTGTCCAACTGTCGTATCCTGTTCTGTCTTCTGCTTAGGTTCCATCTGATTGTATCACCGCTCTTTCTGATTATTTTCTACTTATCCCGCAAAATACCGGATCTGCTCTGTTGTCAGTTCTACTCCGAAGTTTTCCTTCAGGATCACCGGAAGTTCCTCCGGTATCAGCGTCTGCTCTCTGCGTATTCCGTCTGCCACTTCCCGATAAACAAGCCCCGTCAGTGCACGATATCCACGCTCTGTGCGCAGATTGACAATCCGCTGGCGGTGAAACAGAGATTCCGCAGCATGAGACAGATAATAATTCAAAGATGTAAAATCTATCTCATGTACTGCAATCGTGGTAAACATAACCTCCAGGCGTTCCTTTCGATTGAAAGGATCCTCATAGATATCCCGTTCCAACCGTACCCTGCGCATCGTTCCATACCAGCCCGGTTCGATGGCACGGATAGAAAATTCTTCTCCTTTCATCTCATGCCATACATCTTCGGGATCCGCTCTCCACAGTCCCTGAGCCGGAATTTCCATAGATGCCGGCGGCATGGCTCCGCCCAGACCGACTTCACAGAAATAGTCTTTTCCATCCAGCGTGACAATGGTTGCCCGGTGGTCAAACAGATTCTGTGAAGGATCCGTCAGACCAAACATAACTCTGCACAGACAGGGGCGTGCGTCAAATCCCATAGAGCGAAGCATCCCACAGAAAAATCCGTTCATCTCAAAGCAGTAGCCGCCTCTCCGCTGTACGATAAATTTGTCATATAACGCTTCCTCCGTCAGTGAGATCTCCTTCCGGAAATCATAGACATCGAGATTTTCAAAAGGAATGGAACACTGATGTGCATAGAT
>NZ_CAKRAS010000076.1 GCF_934295145.1 uncultured Eubacterium sp.
TATCTTACGTTCAACCTGTATAAAATTTTCAAAGTTCATTAATTTCTGCTTGACTTTTTATTTGCAGACTATTTTTTTACAAAAAAGGTGCCAAGAGTATCTTAAAACAAAATACTCTGGCACCTTTGCCGCTCTAAAATATAGCACGGCAAGTATACTCTGTCAAGAAAATAACAGTTCTACAATATGCGAATAGCAGGATGAGGGTAACAATCATCTTCTAACTGCTTCAACACCCTGATTTCTATATATAAGGAACTCTCCACATCATACTTTGTTCCTTAAGGTCTCTGACCCATGCCACCTTCCAGTGTCAGTGTCTCACCGTTCATGTACTTGAAGTCCGGAGAAGCAAGCTGTACGCAGACACGTCCGATTTCTTTCTCAACATCGCCATAATGTCCTGCAGGCGGCATTTTTACATTTGCCTTGAACGCTTCCGGATAAGCTTTCTCAAAATTCTCCAGCTGTGCGGTCCATGCCAGCGGGCATACGATATTGACATTGATACCGTCTTTGCCCCACTCTGTTGCTGCCACCCTGGAAAGACCACGGATTCCTTCTTTTGCCGCTGCATAAGCACACTGACCAAAATTTCCGAATAATCCTGCACCGGATGCAAAGTTAACGACAGATCCTTTTGTCTCTTTCAGATATGGATAGCATGCTTTCATATAATAGAATACTGCATATAATCCAGAGTAAAGTGCCAAATTAAACTGATCGGTGGTATGCTCTTCCAACGGAACACCAGATGCAGATGCCTGCGCATTGTTGATCAGCACATCAATCCTTCCAAAAGTATCAATCGCCTGTTTTACAACGTTCTGAACGATGGCTTCATTGTCAGCACCGGCAGATACATCTGCCTGAACCGGAAGTACTTTAATTCCGTATAAACGCTCCAGCTCCTCTTTAGCATCCTCCAGTTTCTTCACGTTACGCCCGGTCAGTACCAGATTCGCCCCCTCTTTTGCATACGCAGTTGCAATACCATATCCAATGGATCCACAGCTGCCATCACTCAATACTGCACGTCCTCCTCCTGTAATAATTGCAGTTTTTCCTGTTAAAAATCCCATAATTGTTTCTCCTTTCCTGTCACTCTCAAACATTCGGATTGTATTTTTTTCAATACATCATCACTGAGATACAGTGTAGCAAAGCAATTATGGGATTTCAAGTGTTTTTTCTTTATATTCACTTATTTTTCAGACAATTCAAAACTTTTCCTGATGATATGATAGTCAAATCTTATAATACGCCAAAATGTGACGCATTTATTTGTGATTTCTCGCAAAATAATCCTTCACAAGCTTCACTACCATACCAGACAGCAGGAATAATGCGATCAGGTTCGGGATCGCCATCAGACCGTTGAATGTCTCTGCAATACTCCAGAGCATGCCAAGATCCATGGTTGCACCAACAATGGCCACTAATGCGTAAACGACCATAAACGGTTTTACCCATTTTTCAGAAGACAGGTACTCCATACAGCGCGCACCGTACAGCCCCCATCCAATGATGGTAGAAAATGCAAAACAGCAAAGTGCGATCGCGGTAAAAACAGATACCCAGTTGCCATATGTGGCAGTAAATCCGGAAATTGTCAGTTCCGCACCTGCATCTGCACCGTATCCCACAGAAACGCCACTGCACAGAATAACCATAGCGGTCAGTGTACAGATCAGAATCGTATCGGTAAACACTTCAAAAATACCAAACATACCCTGTTTTACCGGTTCTCCGGTATCTGCACATGCATGCGCAATGGAACCGGTACCAAGACCTGCCTCATTGGAAAAAATGCCACGGGCAACACCTTTTTTCATACTCAGAAAAAAGCTTCCTACAATACCACCAGTCACGGAAGCCGGATGAAAGGCTCCATCAATAATAGAGCAAAACACGCCCGGTACACGGTCAATGTTCAAGATAATAACGCCGAATGCAAGCACAATGTATAACAGTGCCATAAACGGAATCAGGCGCTCCGTCACACGGCCAATACGTTTGACACCGCCAAGCAAGATCATGGCAACCATCACAGCAACGATAATACCAATTACCAGGTTTGTGATTTTAGTAGCTGATTCCGGAATGATATTAAAACTCAACAATGCAGAATCAATGGCAGTTGTGATCGTATTTACCTGTGTAGCATTACCGGTTCCAAATACAGTCAGCACACCAAACAGGGCAAAAAGAACTGCCAGCCAGTGCCAGTGTTTCTTCAGACCGTTCTTAATATAATACATCGGACCGCCAACCCAGTCTCCCACAGCATTTTTCTCACGGAAATATACTGCAAGGGTTACCTCAGAAAATTTGGTACACATACCAAGCAGAGCGGAAATCCACATCCAGAAAACTGCGCCCGGGCCACCGATTGCAATTGCTCCGGCCACGCCGGCAATATTTCCGGTTCCAACCGTGCCGGCCAGAGCCGTACAGACTGCTTGAAATGGAGTCATTGCTCCGTCAGTAGCATCCTTTTTATCAAAAATTTTTCCGATGGTCTGCTTCATTGCATATGGGAATTTACGGATCTGCAGGAATTTCGTCCGTACACTTAAAAGCAGGCCCACTCCGATAATGCAGATCATGGCAGGAACACCCCAGATGAAGTTGTTCACCACAGCGTTCACAGATTTGATGATTTCTAACATTCTTTCAACCTCTCAACTCATTTGTATTCAACCTGTCTCAGGACAGACTTGTAAAGTATAGCACAGTTTTATTGTAATGTACAGATTGCAAAACAAAAGAGAACTGTATGCAATATGCAATATGAAATATGCTTTCAATGTACTCTTACAAAAGAAAATGATTCCATTTTGTCTCCGCAGCCAACAATCGCCTGCGAAGAAAAAACGGAATCATTTTCCAATCTATACATTTTTTTTCCATTCCAGCAATATTTCATCAATAATAGCAAAATGCTCTTTTAATGCCAGAATGCCGTCCTCCCGGTTATGTTCCCGCAATGCCCGGACAATTCTGTGGTGGCAGGCATTTAACGCCTCTTTTCCAGATTCTTTTCGAATGATCTCCCTGCGCAGATCTTTGACAAACTCATCAATCACACTGGAGCAGGCTTCCAAAATATCCAGAATCAAAATATTTCCTGATGCCCTCGCCAAAGTGTAATGAATTTTCTTATCCAGCTCATTATTTACACTGGCATCTGTACTCTTATCCAACTTGTTTACATAATCCTCCATCAGTTTAATTTCTTCTTCAGAAGCATGATCGAGCGCCAATGTAAATGCAAGTCTCTCAAGCGAATATCGTATCTGACTAATTTGTATATAATCAATCTGATCCATGGCAAACATCATACCCATGGTCTCCTCCAGACTGCTTTGAAAATCGCAAGTAATATAATTACCGGATCCCTGCTGGGAAGAAATAACCCCCGTCATATCCATAAAACGGATGGCTTCCCGGACAGAATTACGGCTAACCCCAAGCTCTTCTGCAATCTCCCGTTCCGGTGGAAGCTTTTCTCCCGGTTTTAAATCTCCCGCTATAATTTTTTTCTTAAAATAGTCTACGACTATCCCATAGGTTTTCTGACTCTTTGCCACTGTCTCTTTGTTCCTTTCAAAATAATAGGCATACCGCACCATGCGGTATGCCTATTATAAATTATTTAGTCATATGAATCAACTAGATATTTTATTTCTCATCAGCAATTGCAGCCTGTGCTGCTGCAAGACGAGCGATCGGTACACGGAATGGTGAGCAGGAAACATAATCAAGTCCAATCTTATGGCAGAACTCTACGGAAGAAGGATCTCCACCGTGCTCTCCACAAATACCACAATGTAATGTTGGGCGAACCGGTTTACCAAGTTTTAATGCCATCTCCATCAGCTTACCAACACCATCCTGATCCAGTTTTGCAAATGGGTCGTTCTCAAAGATCTTAGCGTCATAGTAAGCATCCAGGAATTTACCTGCATCATCACGGGAGAAACCAAATGTCATCTGTGTTAAGTCGTTTGTACCGAAGCAGAAGAACTCAGCCTCTGTAGCAATCTCGTCAGCAGTTAACGCTGCACGCGGAATCTCGATCATAGTACCAACTTCGTATTTCAGTTCAACGCCTGCTGCTGCAATCTCAGCGTCAGCTGTCTCTGTAACGAATTTCTTAACATATTTCAACTCTTTGATATCACCTACTAACGGAATCATGATTTCTGGTACCATGTTCCAGTCCGGATGAGCTTTTGATACATTGATTGCTGCACGGATAACCGCTTTTGTCTGCATTTTAGCAATTTCCGGATATGTTACAGCAAGACGGCATCCACGATGTCCCATCATCGGGTTGAACTCTTTCAGACCTTCGATGATAGCTTTAATCTGCTCTACGGATTTACCCTGAGCATCTGCCAGTTTCTTGATATCCTCTTCCTCTGTCGGAACGAACTCATGAAGTGGCGGATCAAGGAAACGAATTGTAACTGCTTCGCCTTCCATTGCCTCGTATAACTGCTCAAAGTCACCCTGCTGATACGGTAAGATTTTCTCAAGAGCTGCTTCTCTCTCTTCTACTGTATCTGCACAGATCATTTCACGGAAAGCATCAATTCTGTCACCCTCAAAGAACATATGCTCTGTACGGCAAAGTCCGATACCTTCAGCACCAAGCTCACGTGCTTTCTTAGCATCTGTCGGTGTATCAGCATTTGTACGAACTTTTAATGTTCTGAATTTATCAGCCCATGCCATAATTCTTCCAAACTCACCGGCAATTGTAGCTTCTACTGTCGGGATTGCACCATCATAAATGCAGCCGGTAGAACCATCAAAAGAAATCACATCACCTTCATGATATTCTTTTCCTGCAAGTGTAAATTTCTTATTTTCTTCATCCATAATGATATCGCCACATCCGGATACACAGCATGTACCCATACCACGTGCAACTACTGCTGCATGAGATGTCATACCACCACGAACGGTCAGGATACCCTGAGAAGCTTTCATTCCTGTAATGTCTTCCGGTGATGTCTCAAGACGAACCAGAACAACTTTCTCTCCTCTTGCAGCCCATTCTACAGCATCGTCAGCCGTGAATACGATTTTACCACAAGCAGCACCTGGAGCAGCACCCAGAGCTTTTGCGATCGGTGTAGCTGCTTTTAATGCAGCAGTATCAAATGTCGGATGAAGCAGAGCGTCAAGGTTACGCGGCTCAATCATAGCTACTGCTTCTTTCTCTGTTCTCATTCCCTCATCTACCAGATCACAAGCAATCTTTAATGCAGCCTGAGCTGTTCTCTTACCATTACGTGTCTGTAACATGTAAAGTTTTCTATTTTCAACAGTAAATTCCATATCCTGCATATCTCTGTAGTGATCTTCCAGTGTTTTGCAAACCTGAACGAACTGAGCATATGCTTCTGGGAATTCCTCTTCCATCTTAGCAATCGGCATCGGTGTACGAACACCAGCAACTACGTCCTCGCCCTGTGCATTGATCAGGAACTCACCCATCAGTTTCTTCTCACCTGTAGCCGGGTCACGAGTAAATGCAACACCTGTACCACAGTCATCACCCATGTTACCAAATGCCATTGCCTGTACGTTTACAGCTGTACCCCAGCTATATGGGATATCATTGTCACGACGATATACGTTTGCACGAGGGTTATCCCAGGAACGGAATACCGCTTTTACAGCCCCCATTAACTGCTCTTTCGGATCATCTGGGAAGTCCTGTCCAATTTTTGCTTTATATTCAGCTTTGAACTGTCCTGCAAGCTCTTTTAAATCTTCTGCTGTCAGTTCAACATCGAATGTTACGCCTTTTTTCTCTTTCATCTCATCGATGAGCTGTTCGAAATATTTTTTGCCGACTTCCATAACAACATCGGAATACATCTGAATAAATCTACGATAGCAATCCCATGCCCAACGCGGATTTCCGGATTTCTCTGCTAATACCTCAACTACTGTCTCATTCAGACCAAGGTTTAAGATTGTATCCATCATACCCGGCATAGAAGCTCTTGCACCAGAACGAACTGATACGAGCAATGGATTCTCCTTGTCACCGAATTTTTTACCAGTAATTTCTTCCATCTTACCAATGTACTCGTTAATCTGCCCCTGAATCTCATCATTAATTTCACGGCCATCTTCGTAGTACTGTGTACAAGCCTCTGTAGTAATAGTGAAGCCCTGTGGTACCGGAAGTCCAAGACCTGTCATTTCAGCAAGGTTTGCACCTTTACCTCCAAGAAGTTCGCGCATGCTGGCGTTACCTTCGCTAAATAAGTACACCCATTTTGCCATTTCTAATTCCTCCTAAAATATACATTGTGTTTTGCAAGCAGATAGAGTTCTGCCGTTTTTAGCAATTTTTCACATTTCGTTTCGTGTTTTCCCCGAAACTTCGTCTATATTTTACCACAAATTTTCCAGATTTCAACCTTTTTTGTGAAATTTCTAACAAAACACTTACCTTTTTTTCACTACCCTACAAGTTGGTGACTATCTGCTCATTTTTCGCTCATTTTTAACTATCGTACATGATATATTTTACCTATTCAATACACTCTCTTTCATCATTTACCATATTTGCTTTCCCTATATGACGCTAACGCAGCATCAGGAAAAGGCGACCTGACCGGTAAATGTCATGATCCCGAAAAGCAGCAGAAACGCAGCCCACAAAAAGCAGTAAACTCCGCCGAAAACAGGCTTTCGGGGTCTGTTTTCAGTAATGCATTCAGGCTTAGCCGGGTCATAGTATCCGACCACCTGCCGCTATGGGCGGGGATCTCTTTTTACGATACCGGCGGCTGGTTCTGTACCGCATCCACAAACAGAAGGGTCAGTCCGATATAAGCGGCGCAAGCCACTGCCAGCAAGACGCAGAGGATGACGCAGACTGATTGAATCGGTTTCCGCAAGTAACGGCGGGAGAGAAAAATCCCCGACAGCGACAGTGCCAGCAGCACCGCAGTGAGCCCAAAAGGCATACTATCCACCTCCTTTACACGTCGCGAAATGCGTCGATCATATTCGTGAACCATTTCAGTTCGCGGGCAAAGCACTGCCGCTGCAATAGGTGTGGCTGGGCAGGGGAATGTTTGTGTTCTTTTCTTCCATATTCTTCTCCTTATTCTGTCATGCCGGTCAGAGCGGAGCTTTCCGTTATCAGATCCAGAAGATTTCCCATACCGGCCAGCGAGGCGGTGAACCACTTGCGGATGCCGTCGATGTCCCGCAGATCCAATTCCTCCGGAATGCCCGCAAACACATACCGGGTGTTCAGGGCCAGTGCCAGATCGCCGTCACGGAGGATAAGACCGCACAGCTTGGAAGTTCTGGAAGATGCCTCCAGCTTCTGTACCAGGTCACGAAGCTGCGGTGTGACCTGATCATCCGCCTCCCGGCCATCCGCCGTATGAGCGGCAAAGTGCTTCCGGAAGGCGGCAGGTTCGGTGATGTCGTCCTTCTTCCTCTCCTGGAACATGTCGTTCAGGGTGATGTCCAGCGCCGGGTCACAGATGTCCTTGCAGCGGACCACGATGCCGCGGAACAGCGTCTCGGTTCGGGTCATCCAGTTGTCGTTGTCGGGGCCGGACTTTTCCTCCACGGTGCGGCGCAGCTCCACATTGGCGGCGGAGAACCGCAGTCCCTTGTGCTCGCCCTCGTGGAAGTCCGTCACGGTACACTCCGTAAAGGAGACCGCCGACAGCTTTGCCGCCTCCAGGTACGCCCAGTCGATGGGCAGCGTGGCCGGCTCCAGCTCCGAACCGAAGGCTTTTGTCAGTTCTGCTCGGAAGAAGCCGCCCAGCTGCTGCTGCATCAGAGCTTTTTTCTTCGTTTGGGCGGGCTTGGCCACCAGCAGGAACAGTGCCACGCCGGGGAATACCAAAGCGCAGACCAAAATGGGGTCATGCTGTATAAACATCGAAATACACCCGGCAATCACCAGTAAAACGCCCAGTGATATGCTGATGCTCTCTGTTCTCTGATAGCTTCCCAGCTTTTTTGACAGCTCCGTGTCGGTCATGCGCTCGGCGCCCACCGCGTCAAAGTCATTGCGTTTCTTTCTCATAGCTGTCCCTCCTCATTCTTCTGCTGAGCCTCAGATGTCCCAACTATCCATCCAGTTTTCACCCCAGTCAACAGCGGGATCATAGGGTTCTTCAGGAATCCAGCCTGCGGGATAGATGAGGCCGTCATTATCGTGGTAGGCAAGGCCATCGTCACCGCTGGTGTAATCGTTGCCCAACAGGTAGCGGTTCACGCCGTCGTAGTACCAGACATAGAAGGCAGAGTATTCGTCTTCATAAAACTCTGCATTTTCCATGTCCGTATAGGTGTAGAAGTCGGCATCGCGGTAGAAGACGCCGTCAAAATGCTGATCGTCCCCGTAGCGGCCAAAGCGATCGGCGGAGAGGGTGAAGCTGTTGCCGTCGTCGCTGGGGCAGAGATAGGCGCGTGTCCCGTTATCATAGAGGTAGAGGCCCATACCCTCACCCTCGTCGTTTATGGTGCCGCTCATGGAATAGTCCGGTGAACAGGCGATGTACTGCATGAGCGACGAGTCGATGACGATGGTCTCGCCCAGCGCGTTCTGCCACATGCCGTCCCAGTTGCTTTTATCCCATTCGATGATCTCCGCCTCATCGTCGCGCAGTAGAAAATTATAGAGAAAGCCGTTGAAGTAGATCATCGGTCGTCCGCTCGCTTCGGACAATTCGAATTCTCCGCGCCCGCCGAGTCCCCAGCGGGTGCGGTAGGCGTAAAAGCCTTCCTTACTATTAAAGTACAACTTTGCAGTGCCGTCGATGCTCCACATCCCGTCGAGAAATTCCATATCCATGACGGTTTCATACCCGGTTTGTGTATCGTCAGAGTCGGTATTGCCGCAAGCGGCAAGACTCAGACACATAAAAAGCGCCCATACAAGAGCAAAAAGCTTCTTCATTTATATCGCTCTCCTTTTTTGCAGAGCTTACTCTATCTTCTGATAGTAGTCATATTCGCCGCCCCAGTAGATCACGTCGCCGCCGACAAGTGTGAAGTCGTAGACCACATCCGTATGTATGGTGGAAATGGCAAAATACTGTCCTGCACCGTCTTGATCCACCTCTATGGTGCCGCAGTCTACCATGGTGGGGTCCCCGTCATCGCCGGGCCGCTCCAGCAGCTCCCAGCTTCCGGATACGTCGAATTCAATTATGCTGGCCGCGCCTGGGTCACCGTCCTGATACCATACGCCGGCGAGGAAACCGTAATCACCATCGCCGATGTTCTCGCCCGGCGCATCGCCGGTCACCTGCGTAAAAGTGCCAAGCTCGGCTACATGCAGGGCGCCGTCCTCGTCGAACCAGCTGCGGTAGGCCATGCCGTCGTGCTCGTTATAGAAATAGTCATAGTCATAGTCCGGCACGAACTGGATGAAGCCGCTGGCGGTCATGTCTTCGTCAGCATCGTATAGCGCAAAGCGCACCTCGTCGCCCTCATCGTTGTTGGCAGCGACCAGCGTGCCGCCGTCCTCACCCGCCCACGCGCCGCCGTAGAGGTAGAGGTTCGCCATCTGCTCAGAGTCCTTGACCAGTCCCTCGAAGGAATCCGGAACGCCGTATAAATTGTAGTCGCTGCCGTCATCGCCGTAGTCTTCGCTGCTCTCACCGTAGTCTTCGCTGCTCTTGCCGCAGGCGGCAAGGCTCAGGCACAGCACCAGCGCCAATGCAAGAGACAGATGTTTTTTTAAATGTTTCATCGTGTTCTTCTCCTTTTTTAGATAAATAGTGTCAATGTTCCTGTTCCGCCATGGCCAATATCTCATCGTGGCTCAACTCCACATCACCGAAGCGGACAAAGATACCGTTGGTCACAGCACTGTTCCACACTCGCGCATCTGCAAGCGGGCGAAACCGGATCTTATCCAGATACGACTTCATGTCCAGCAAAAGTCGGCTTCCGGACACAAAATCAACCTGCAGAACATGGTCTGGCAGCGGTGTGACGGCAGTGAGATACCTTCGATTCAAATGTGTGCCCTCCTTTCCGCGAAAATAAAAATCCACCGTACAAACATTGTACAGTGGATTCGATGGGATAACCATTAACCAAAGGTTAGGTCTTTTTCCTGAGCAGCTCTACGATCTCAAATCCCCACGGTATCAGCGCGTTGTAATTCTCACTTTTCCGGTAAGCGGCGATGGCGTTGAGATACTGCCGGTGTTCTTCATACCACAGGCCGAAGCACTCCCAATAGAGCTGCTGTGCGTGTCCATTTCAACACTCATTGATATTTCAAAATCAGACGGATACAATACTTGCCGTGTTTTCTCATAACGTTCTGCAAGCATATTATTAACTATTTCTGTCAATTTTTCCTTATTATCACAATCAATAACCAATCCTTTATCAATTAAAAATCCAACTATAACCTCATTAATATCCGTATAGCTTCTGTCACCCGCAAAACGTAAATCCTCATATCTGTACTTTGGCTGTTCCATAATTCTATTCCTCGCATTCTTTCATATTTTAATTTTCTTTGATCTGTCCTTATTTCCAGACTTTATCTACCATGTGCTGCAATCTCTCTTTTGCACTTTGGACATAGTATAATTCCCCACAATTTACAAACATTTCCCTTTTTTATGCTTCCAACTGCTATAAGTCTAAAATTTCCACAATTTTGATAGCAATACCTGTATGATCTAGTCCTGGCACTTGTGCATATTCTGTTCTTACCTTACACTATATACGGAAGGAGTTGATTTATATAAATATAAATATTGAAATTCATAAACCGAACGGTTTCAAAGAACTGTTACATAAAATTCACAGTAAATTAGAAGATATATTATTTTCCGTTTTTACTAGACTACCAGAAAAATTCACACCAAAATTCCTTATGATCTGGATGGAACACTATACAGATAAGCGTCTGCGTGAATTACAACAAGATGTGATCCGCAATCGCTGGCATACTATTGAACGAAAAAAAGCGGTTGAACAAATCCATGATATGCAACAGGATCAAATATTTTCTTTTCAAATGTATTTAATCATTTTTCATTTGAACATTTGTTCTCTTTATGTTATATTTACATCGTATAATTGAACAGGAAGCAGGATGTGATTTTCCGATTATCAGATGCCCTCTAGTTCTAAAAGGAGGGTGATGCCCTATGAACACAATGGAAGTTCTCACTTTATTGCTAGTAATTTTCGCGGCTCTGGCTTACATAGACAATCATAAAGATAAAAAGAAATAAGCATCCTCTACCGCCCAAAGTTTAGGATGCTTATGTCTTTATAAAAGTTTTTACTTAAACAGAGGGCAAATCGGAGTCACATCCGATTACCTTTCTAAGTAGATTATACACAAGGGTGCTTGTTTTTTCAAGTACCCTTTTTCATCATGATTTACCATATTTGCTTTCCCTATATGATGCCAACTCAGCGTCATAATCAATAACAGCTTCCTTTACAGTTCTCTTTTTTCGCAACTGCTCTATCCGTAAAAAGGCTTCTGTTTTCGCTTTAGTTTTTTCATCTGTGAAACTTTGATCTACCATTGATAATACATCTCCTTGGAATAACTTCTAGGAATAAAATGATACTTTCAGACGGGAAACAACGAAACATTTTTATCCCTTATCATTCTCCATTATCAGTAAGTGTCGTAAAACTGCTAAACAGGTACAAAAAAACCTTGGGGAACTGCTTTTTCACAATGATATGCTCCCTTTTAGGCAGACAAGTATAATAATAAAAACTTGTTGCCTAGAAGGGAGTTTTTTTATTGGGAAGA
>NZ_CAKRAS010000077.1 GCF_934295145.1 uncultured Eubacterium sp.
ATCCGTAATCGCATTTCTTTTTCCTGTTTTCACTCTTCCGGGTACAATTCCAAAGTCCCGAATCCGTTTTTTCTCCACGTTGTTTTCCTCCCTGGATTTTGACACCAACATCTTTCAATGATTGTATCATAATTTTTGAAATAATAGTAAGAAAGTCCCCGGCTAATTGCTTTACGCAATGAAAGCCGGAGACTTCCTTATATAGATATTGAGCGGTTTTCGTAATAAAAGACTGTATGACTGTCGTTCCTGCAGGATGAAATTACAGGCTTCTCCATGCAGTTTCGAGCGCAATCTCGATCATTTCATCAAAAGATTCCTGACGCTCGAGAGCGGTCAGTTCTTCGTGACGGAACATGTGATCAGAGATGGACAGGATACTTAATGCTTTCTTATGAGATGCAACTGCTTCCCAGTAAATGCCTGCTGTCTCCATTTCTACGCAGAGCATACCAAGATCACGGCACAGTGATGGAATATTGGAATCTGCATTATAGAATACGTCAGTGGTAAATACATTGCCGACTTTTACACTTGCTTCTCTCTCTTTGCATACAGATACGGCATCGTTCAGAAGATCAAAATCTGCAGTCGGAGCAAGTGTTCCCGGGAATCCGTACTGTACATCGAATTTGGAGTTCGTAGATGCACTCATAGCAATTACTACGTCGCGTACTTTCATATCATCACGAAGCGCACCGGCAGAACCTACGCGGATGATAGAATCTACATCAAAAAAGTTGTACAGCTCATGTGCATATAAAGTCATGGATGGAATACCCATGCCGCTTCCCATAACAGAGATGCGTTTTCCTTTGTAAGTACCTGTGTAACCGTACATGTTACGAACAGTATTGAATAATTCAGGTTCCTCCAGATATTTTTCAGCAATATATTTTGCGCGCAGAGGATCGCCAGGCATAAGAACCACTTTGGCAACCTTTTCTTTATCAGCAACAATACATGCGGAAGGTGTTGAAATCATGTCTAATTCCTCCTAGGATATGAATAATTTATTTTACAAATTTCACTATACGTGATGAAAAATAAAATGTCAATAAAGTTTGTCGGTTACAGTTCCAAAGCACGGAGCAATCCGTGTAATCAAGATTTGGGTGTTTTGACACCCAAATCATATCATGGAAAAGGCTATATATGGCGCAAATCGAATATCGCTTGCAATTGTAAAACCAGTGTGTTATAATCCAAAAATGACTGTAAGTAGTTAAAGTATACCTTTTTCAAAGAAATTACACGTGACTACATATATATAAAGGAGGAAATTGTCAGAATGAGCGTACAGGTGGAAAAGTTAGAAAAAAATACAGTAAAGCTTACCATTGAAGTTGCAGCAGAAGAACTTGAGAAAGCACTTCAGGAAGCATATAACAGACAGAAAAAAAATATCAGCATGCCAGGATTCCGTAAAGGAAAAGTTCCGAGAGCTATGGTAGAGAAAATGTATGGCGCAGGCGTATTTTATGAAGATGCAGCAAATGCATTAATTCCGCAGGCATATGCTGATGCAGCAAAAGAGTGTGGAGAGGATATCGTATCCAGACCGGTTGTTGATATTACTCAGATCGAGAAAGGCAAACCGTTCATCTTCACAGCAGAAGTTGCTACAAAACCGGAAGTAACACTTGGAAAATACATTGGTGTAACAGTTACGAAAGTAGACGGAACTGTAACAGATGAAGATGTAACAGCAGCAATCGACAAAGAGCGTGAGAAAAATGCAAGAACAATCAACGTTGAAGATCGTGCGATTGAGAACGGCGATACAGCAGTGATCGACTTCGAAGGATTTGTAGATGGTGTTGCATTTGAAGGCGGCAAAGGCGAGAACCATTCCTTAGAGATCGGTTCCGGAAGCTTCATCCCGGGATTCGAAGATCAGCTGATCGGTAAAAACGCTGGTGATGATGTGGATGTAAATGTAACATTCCCGGAAGAGTATCATGCAGAAGACCTCGCTGGAAAAGAAGCTACATTCAAAGTTAAAATCCATGAGATCAAAGCAAAAGAGATTCCGGAGCTTGATGATGAGTTTGTTCAGGATGTATCTGAGTTCGATACCGTTGATGAGTACAAAGCTGATGTAAAAGCTAAATTAGAAGAGCAGAAACAGAACGAGATCAAACGTGCATACCAGGATGAAGCAATCGATAAGATCGTAGACAAATCCACAATGGAACTTCCGGATGCAATGATCGATACACAGTGTGAGAATATGATCAATCAGTTCGCACAGCAGATGGCTCAGCAGGGACTGTCCATGGATCAGTATCTGCAGTTCTCCGGTCTGACACTGGATCAGTTAAAAGAGCAGGTTCGTCCAGATGCGATCACACGTATCAAGAGCAGCCTTGTTCTTGAGCAGATTGCGAAAGAAGAGAACATTGAGATCACAGATGCAGATGTAGATGCTGAGATCGAGAAAATGGCAGCAATGTACAACATGGAAGCTGACAAACTCAAAGAGTACATGGGCGAGGATGAGAAAGAGAACATGAAACAGGATCTGGCTGTACAGAAAGCAGTTGAACTGATCACAGACTCTGTAAAACCTCGTGCAAAAGCAAAAACAAAAAAAGAGAAAGAAGCAGAAGCTGCTGAGGCAGAAACCGCTGAATAATTCTCACAAAAACAGGGGATGAAATCCTCTATTACAAAGTGAATAATACAAAAGCAGATCGTGCCGGCGAGGCCGGTCTGCTTTTCATGTTTTTTCAGACAAAGCATGGAGAAATATGAAAAATATCTATCGAAGTGAAGAATTCTGAAAAATACTAAAAATAGTAGGAGGTAGCAATATGAGTTTAGTACCTTACGTTGTTGAGCAGACAAGCAGAGGCGAGCGGAATTATGATATTTATTCCAGACTGTTAAAAGATAGAATCATTTTCCTGGGAGAAGAAGTAAATGAGACAACAGCAAGCCTGATTGTAGCACAGCTTCTGTTCCTTGAGTCTGAAGATCCGGGCAAAGACATTCAGTTATATATCAACTCTCCGGGAGGAGTGGTTTCCTGTGGTCTGGCTATTTACGATACCATGCAGTACATCAAATGCGATGTTTCCACAATCTGTATCGGAATGGCAGCAAGCATGGGCGCATTCTTACTGGCAGGCGGAACAAAAGGAAAACGTTACGCACTTCCAAATGCTGAGATCATGATCCATCAGCCGTCCGGTGGAGCAAAAGGACAGGCTACGGATATTCAGATCGTAGCAGAGAATATTCTGAAGACAAAAGAACGCTTAAACCGTATTTTATCTGAAAATACAGGCCAGCCTTACGAAGTAGTAGCTGCGGATACTGAGCGTGATAACTATTTGACTGCAGAAGAAGCAAAAGCTTACGGTTTGATTGATGCCGTAATCACAAACAGACAGTAAAATGTAGCGTGGGAGTAAGATTGAATGGCAGGAAGAATAAATCAGGGCGATAAAATACGTTGCTCTTTTTGTAATAAAACCCAGGATCAGGTACACAAACTGATCGCGGGACCGGCAGGCATCTATATCTGTGATGAGTGTATCGAGACGTGTAATGATATTTTAGAAGAGGAAATGCAGGATTACGAAGAAAATGACAGTATGGATATCAATTTGCTGACACCGGAGGAAATGAAAGCGTTTCTGGATGATTATGTCATTGGACAGGATGAGGCAAAGAAGGTATTATCCGTAGCGGTATACAATCATTACAAACGAATTCTGGCAGAACCGGATCTGGATGTAGAACTGCAGAAAAGTAATATCCTGATGCTTGGACCGACAGGCTCCGGCAAGACATTGCTGGCGCAGACACTGGCAAAAATCCTGAATGTACCATTTGCAATTGCAGATGCAACTACATTGACAGAAGCCGGATATGTCGGTGAAGATGTGGAAAATATTCTGCTGAAGATCATTCAGGCAGCAGATTATGATGTATCCAAAGCAGAATATGGTATCATTTATATTGATGAGATTGATAAAATTACACGTAAGTCAGAAAATGCATCTATCACAAGAGATGTTTCCGGTGAAGGTGTGCAGCAGGCATTGTTAAAAATCCTGGAAGGCACGGTTGCGTCTGTTCCACCGCAGGGGGGGAGAAAACATCCGCAGCAGGAGTTGATTCCAATTGATACTACGAATATTCTGTTTATCTGTGGTGGTGCGTTCGAGGGGATTGACCGTATCATCGAAAACCGCATGGATCGTGGTTCCATTGGATTTAATGCAGAACTGACAGGAGAAAATGATAAAAATATCAGTGAACTTCTGAAAGATGCGCTTCCGCAAGATTTCGTGAAATTTGGTATGATTCCGGAGTTTATGGGACGTGTGCCAATCACTGTTTCACTGGAAGCACTGGAACGTGAGGATCTGATCCGCATTTTAAAAGAGCCGAAAAATTCTTTGTTAAAGCAGTATCAGAAACTGTTCTCCTTAGACGAAGTAGAACTTGTTTTTGAGGATGGTGCTTTGGATGCAGTAGCAGATCTGACTATCAACCGGAAGACTGGTGCGCGTGGTCTGCGTGCCATTATGGAAAATGTCATGATGGATCTGATGTATCGGATTCCATCTGATAAAAACATTAAAAAATGCACGATTACAAAAGATATGGTAGAGGGAAATGGAGAAGCAATCCTTGAGTATCGTAATCAGGCAATTGAAACTGAGAAATAAAAAGAGGGAAATACAGCTAAAAAGTGTTTCCCGTTTTGCAAGGGCGGGGTCAGATATGGCGCCGCCCCTTGTGGCATAGAGAGAGGAACAAGATGGGTGAAATTTTGAAAGAATTACCAGCCGTGATCCTGCGTGGCTCTGTATTGCTGCCGGGTGTGGTATCGCATTTTGATATCAGTGCCCGAAAATCCATTCATGCAGTGGAAACGGCGATGAATGGGGACAACTGCATTTTTCTGGTGACACAGAAGGATATGCAGACCGAAAATGCTACACAGGATGATGTGTATGCAATTGGTGTCATTGCAGAAATTAAGCAGATCGTTAAAATGCAGAATCATGTCGTGCGGGTAATTGTTGAGGCGAAAGAAAAAGCCGAGCTGGCTTATTTTATAGACAATGATGAATTATTGAAAGCACAGGTTGTGCTGTCAGATGAAGGTGAAGAAAAAGAAATTGTTGCACCGGAGGTCGAGGAGGCCATGCTGCGTGCATTACAGGAAGAACTTTTGAAATATTGTTCCTCCAATCCGAAGATCGGAAAGGAATTGAAAAAGCAGGCAGATGGATTGAATGAGCTGCACAGCTTCATCCGAATCGTAGCCGGAAACCTTCCAATCAGTTATGAAAAACGACAGAAATTATTAGAGACAGACTCTGTGACAGAACAGTACGAAGCTCTAATGCAGATTTTGCTTTATGAGACTAATATCATGCAGATTAAAAATGAACTGCAGGAAAAAGTAAAAGAGCGGGTAGACAAAAATCAGAAAGAGTATATTCTGAGGGAAGAAATGAAAGTCATCCGGGAAGAGCTTGGAGAGGACAATACCACTTCCGATATCAAACAGTTCGAGGAAACTTTGGAAAAGCTGGAAGCAGATGATTCCGTCAAAGAACGGATTCAAAAAGAAATTGCCCGCTTTAAAAACGTGGCAAACAGTCCGTCCGAAGGCAGTGTTGTACGCGGCTATATTGAGACGTTGCTGGATCTTCCGTGGAATAAGAAATCAGAAGATAATACAGATCTGAAAAATGCGGAACAGATCTTGGATGACGATCACTATGGTCTGGAAAAAGTGAAAGAGCGTGTGCTGGAGTTTCTGGCAGTGCGCGGACTGACCAAAGGTGGTGAGAGTCCGATCATCTGTCTTGTAGGACCACCAGGAACCGGTAAAACAAGTATTGCCCGATCCGTTGCCAGAGCATTGAATAAAAAATATGTCCGCATTTGTCTTGGAGGCGTGAAAGATGAGGCAGAAATCCGTGGACACCGCCGTACTTACGTAGGAGCGATGCCTGGACGACTGATTCAGGGAATCCGTCAGTCAGGCGTGAAAAATCCACTGATGCTGCTGGATGAGATTGACAAGATGAGCAGCGATTACAAAGGCGATCCGTCCTCGGCCATGCTTGAAGTATTGGATTCTGAGCAGAATTCCAAGTTTATCGACCATTATGTGGATATGCCGGTGGATTTATCCGAAGTGCTGTTTATCGCGACGGCCAACGATGTACATACGATTCCGCGTCCGTTGCTGGATCGTATGGAACTGATCGAAGTGTCCAGTTATACTGAAAATGAAAAAATGCATATTGCAAAAGAACATCTGCTGGAAAAACAGAAAGAGAAAAACGGACTGAGCGCAGAGCAGCTTACCATTACCGATGAAGCGATGCATCAGATCATCAGCGGATACACCAGAGAAGCCGGTGTGCGTAATCTGGAGCGAAAACTGGGCGAGATCTGCCGAAAAGCAGCCAGAGAGATTTACGAAGGAAACTGCATGGCAGTACATGTGGAAAAGAATCATCTGGAAGATTATCTGGGAAAAGAGCGCTTTCATGTAGATCGCATCAATGATCAGGATGAAATCGGTATCGTCCGTGGACTGGCGTGGACCAGCGTTGGCGGAGATACCCTTCAGATCGAAGTCAATGTCATGCCTGGAAAAGGCGAGTTCAAACTGACCGGACAGCTTGGCGATGTGATGAAAGAATCTGCACAGGCGGGAATCAGTTATATCCGCTCGGTAGGTGAGCAGTATGACATTCCGGAAGAGTTTTTTACAAAACATGATATTCACATCCATATTCCGGAGGGGGCTGTACCAAAAGATGGTCCGTCTGCGGGTATTACCATGGCAACGGCAATGTTGTCTGCTATCACAAAGAAACCGGTGCGCGCGGATGTGGCGATGACCGGAGAAATTACATTACGCGGACGTGTATTGCCAATCGGTGGGTTAAAAGAAAAACTGCTGGCAGCGAAAGTAGCCGGAATCCGTACCGTATGTGTTCCGGCGCAGAATGAAGCGGACGTGGCAGAAATTTCAGAGGAGATCAAAGAAGGTCTGCAGATTTGTTACGTGAAAACAATGGAAGATGTGCTGAAAATAGCAATGAATGGAGAAAACAATGATCATTAAAAATGTTTCACTGGAAACGGTATGTGGTTATACCAGCAAATTACCGAAAAACACGAAGCCGGAAATTGCCTTTGCAGGAAAATCAAACGTGGGAAAATCGTCCCTGATCAATGCGTTGATGAATCGCAAGGCACTGGCGCGTACTTCTGGTCAGCCGGGTAAGACACAGACCATCAATTTTTACAATGTTAATGACGAACTGTATCTGACGGACCTCCCGGGATATGGATTTGCAAAAGTATCCCAGAAGGAAAAAGAAAAATGGGGTACCATGATCGAGAATTATCTGAACAGTTCCGAGCAGCTGCGCGCAGTGTTTCTGCTGGTGGATATCCGTCATGAGCCTTCCGCAAATGACAAAATGATGTACGAGTGGATGGTATATCAGGGATTTCACCCAATCATCATTGCCACAAAGGCGGATAAGATCAAACGCAGCCAGCTGCAGAAGCAGTTAAAAGTGATCCGTCTGGGGCTGAATACAGAAAAAGGAGCCATTCTGATTCCGTTTTCTGCTGAGACCAAACGGGGAAGAGAGGAAATCTGGGATCTGGTAGATCAGATTTTAGCATCTTCAGGAGAGTCAGATGAAGAATAAATATGTATTTACAGCAGTTTTGCTGGCGGTTATCCTGTTTGTTGGAAGTGTGCTGACCATGGCATATGTCAGAACGGAACAGAAGAAGGAAGAGGCAAAAGATGGTGATCTGTTGGTGGTAACATCTTTTTACCCAATGTACGTTGCGGCAGAAAATGTCATTGGGGATGTGGAAGGCGTTACGCTGGAAAACTTAAGTGAGCCGCAGACCGGCTGTTTGCATGATTATCAGCTTACGGCAGCAGATATGAAACTGTTGTCCAAAGCAGATGTGTTTATTGTAAATGGCGGTGGCATCGAGAGCTTTTTATCCGATGTGGCAGAGTCCTATCCGAATCTGAAAATTGTCCAGGCATGTGATGGGATTGATTTGCTTGAATCCGCGGAAGGAAGCGAGGAATCTCATTCTCATGGTTCCGATTCTGATACGGATACAGATTCAGAGGAGCATTTGCATGAAAACGAAGATGCAGATCACGAAGACCATGATCACTCGGAACATTCCCACGGGGATGAAAATGCACATGCGTGGATGAATTTAGCAGATTATCAGATTCAGGTACAGAACATCTGTAACGGGCTTTCAGAAGCCGATAGTGCTCATGCAGAGCAGTATGCCGAAAATGCGCAGATTTATCAGGGAAAAGTGCAGGAATTACAGCAGGAGGCAGCAGAACTTGCGTCACAGATTGCATCACAGCCGGTGGTGATTTTTCACGAGGCATACGAATATATCGCGCAGGAATACGGATTGCAACTGGCAGGTGAGATGAATCTGGATGAAGAACGCCAGGTCAGTGCAGGCGAAGTGGCTGACATTCTGCATGCCATCGAGGATAATCATGTTTCCGTTGTGTTGGCAGAAGAACTGTATGGCACGGATATGGGGGAAATGGTAGCGAAACAAAGCGGCGTAAAAGTCGTTTATCTGGATACACTGACACGGGGAGACTATTCAGCAGACAGTTATCTGGAAGGCATGAGAAACAATATTAAACAATTAAAAGAGGCATTCCAATGATGAAAAAAATTATACAGCCCTGTGGTCTGCATTGTATCAAAATGCAGGATATCGGTGTTACTATTGGTGAGCAGACGATTTTGCAGCATGTAAATCTGCATATCCACTGTGGAACCCTGGCAGCCCTTATTGGAAAAAACGGTGCGGGAAAATCCACGTTGATCAAGGCAATCCTTGGCGATATTCCGCACAGCGGAACGATTGAGTTCAAAGACCGCGAAAATGGTCATATGCAGAAAATGAAGATTGGTTATGTGCCACAGTCGCTGAATGTTGAAAAAAAGACACCGATCAGCGTGTATGATATGATTGCAAGTTATCAGAGCCGTTATCCGGTTTTCTGGAAAAAAAGTAAAAAAGTATATGCGAAAATAAAAGAACATCTGGCGATTTTTAAGGCGGAAGATCTGATCGATAAACAGGTGTGTAATCTGTCCGGCGGTGAATTGCAGCGTGTACTGCTGTCCATGGCGGTGATGGATGAGCCGAACCTGCTCCTTTTGGATGAGCCGGTTTCCGGTATCGACCAAAATGGTATGGATCTATTTTATCATACGATTTCCGAACTGAAGAAACACTATGACCTGGCCATCATTCTGATTTCACATGACCTGGATTATGTGGCGCAGTACGCGGATCAGGTTATCCTGATCGATAGAACCGTGAAAAAACAGGGAACCGTGCGTCAGGTGTATGAGAGCGAAGAATTTCAGCAGGTATTTGGCAGATTTGATCTGGAAAATTACAAACCGAGCCGTCAGGTGAAAGAACAGCAGAAAAAAGAGATTACTATGCCGAAACACAGCCATGGTTTATGGAAGGAGGAAGAGTAAATGAGTGGAATTACTTCCTTGTTTCAATATGACTTTATGGTCAGTGCGTTTATTGCGGTGCTGATCATTACACCGTTGTTTGGTATATTGGGAACGATGATCGTCAACAATAAGATGGCGTTTTTCTCTGATGCGCTGGGACATTCTGCCCTGACAGGAATTGCTGTAGGCGTGGTATTTGGTATTCCGGATACGAATCTGTCCATGGTGATTTTCGGTATCGTTTTTGCACTGTTGTTAAACTGGATCAAAAGCAAGAGCACGGCATCCACGGATACGATTATTTCTGTGTTTTCTTCCTGTTGTATCGCCATTGGTCTGGCAATCTTGTCCCGTGGCGGAAACTTCAGTAAATATTCCAGTCTGTTGGTAGGAGATATCTTAAGTATTACACGCAGGGAGATTGTGTATCTGTTTTTGATATTCCTTGCAACCATGGTGTTCTGGATCTTGTGTTATAACCGTCTTCAGGCGATCAGTCTGCATCGGACACTGGCAAAAAGTAAACATATTCGGATTCGGTTGATTGAGAATCTGTTTTCGGTATTTATTGCGCTGATGGTAATGCTGTCCATTAAATGGGTTGGTATTCTGATCATCAATGCGTTGTTGATCCTGCCGGCGGCATCCAGCCGGAATATTTCAGAAAACCTGAGAGAGTATCATTTCTTTTCGATTTTGTTTTCGATGTTTTCCGGAATTGTAGGATTGTTTATTTCTTATTATACAAATGTGGCTACCGGCCCGATGATCGTGATTATTGCATCGGTGATTTTCTTCGCGACTTATTTTTACGGCAGAAACCGATAATTATTTGTGTGGTGAAAAATTTATAGGTTACTGAAGGCGCACCAATTTATTTTGTCTTGCTGGCTAACAATCGCTCATCAAGAAAAAATAAATTGGTGCGCCATTTAAGTTGAGAAAATGCTAGTTATTAACCTAGCAACAATCGCCTGCCGAGGAAAAATTGCCTGCCTGGCGTTTATTTACGCCTATGCCATAAACTGAAGGCTGTTTTACTTTCACAGTGTAAATGAAGAAATCGGAGCCTCCTTCTGGGGCAAGCGGTTCAGTAAGCGACTGAGTTTTGCGAGTTTTGCGCGAGCGGGAAACGACCAGCTTTTATCGGAGTTGGAAGTGAGCGCGATAAAACCGAAGTAAAACGAAGGTAGCGAACGGTTAGCTGTCACAGAAGGAGGCACCGATTTCTTTTTATATAAAGTAAATTTCCAACACAAGCCCTGAAAACAAGAATTGCACAAATAATTGGCACAATTCGCACAATAGCGGCAA
>NZ_CAKRAS010000078.1 GCF_934295145.1 uncultured Eubacterium sp.
TATGGTTCGTTGGTCAAGCGGTTAAGACGTCGCCCTCTCACGGCGAAAACAGGGGTTCGATTCCCCTACGAACTGTTCTGTTTTTTATAAAACAGCCCAACCCGAAAGATACTGCAGGTAACAGATGTTGCTTGCAGTATTTTTTTTGTATGGGTGAAGCCCTGTTTTGCGGGTGGCTGAAGTTGCTTCAGATTAAAATATAAAACTTCCAGTGCCGGTAACAGACCCTTGCGGGGTCAAAGCAAACCACCGGCTAAGCCGGTGGTTGTGATTAAAAAAATGATATTATTATAATTTTAATAGTCAGATCATGCGAATATTAGTGCTCTGCAGTTAGCAGGATGCTTTTACATCAAAATCCGGGTTAAATGCATAGAAGTTCTTGGAATTCAACCGGTCAGTCACGAGACGGAGTCCTTCTCCGAAACGTTGGAAATGAACAATTTCCCGTTCCCGCAGAAAACGGATAGGATCACATACTTCCGGATCTTTGACCAGACGCAGAATGTTGTCGTAAGTGGTACGTGCTTTCTGCTCCGCAGCCAAATCTTCAAAGAGATCTGTGATGGCATCACCTTTTGACTGATATTCGCAGGCATTGTGCGGAATACCGCCGGCAGCCATTGGCCAGAGACCAAGGGTATGATCCACGTAGTAGGCGTCAAATCCACTTTTTTGGATTTCTTCCGGTGTCAGATCTTGCGTTAACTGACGGACGATGGCACAGATCATTTCCATATGCGCAAGCTCATTCGCTCATACATGATGGAAGTGATTATTTTTGCACAAAAGTAGGAGATTACAGGCAGAAAAAGCCTTAATACAGTAAAATAATGCCTGCGCCCAAAGATCACAGGCGCAGGTAGATATCCAGTTCAAAGGGATTGGCAACGAATCGCCCGATACCAGGCTTGGATTCACTGGAATTGTGATATATGATTTTTTCAATGCAGGATTTGAGGAGTAAGTTCATTTCCGATGCTGAAATATCTGTATCTTCAAATTTAGACAGGCAGTCAGAAAATCGGGAAACCCGTTCCTGGTAATCAACTTCCGGCGGCATGGTATCTTTTGCCCGCTGGATGGAAAGCTGCACTTCGCAGATCTGTTCCTGCAGCTTGGCATTTCTGGAAGCATATTCTTCTTTGGTATAAATCCCATCTTCGTAAGCATCTTTCTGACGCAGATCCTTATCCTTTAATTTCGCCAGATCCTGTTCCAGATTCCGGATGATATTCTCATGGATCCGGACAATATTCCCTTCATCATTCTGTAATTTAATTTCAAAATCATCCACCGTCTTTGATAATATTTCTTTTACACGTTTCACAAAAGCACTATATTGTACCGATTTTGTATGGCAGATGCGTTGATTTGGACAGATCATGCTTTCTGACCGGCGGGGAACTTTGCTCCGGTAGTTTGTAAACTGCTTGAGGGCCATGGAACGTCCACATCCGGCAGTTCCACAAAAGACCAGCCCGGCGAACGGGTTTCGCAGTTCATGGTCGCGTTTTACCTTTGGAGATTTTCCACGGCGCTGTGCAATGGCATAAAAAGTTTCCTGATCAAGAATGGCAGGATGCTTGCCTGGCACCAGTATATAGTCTGTTCCGCGGTTGGTAGGACGGGATTTTACAATCTGGCCATCCTGCATTGTTTTGATTGTTTTAAAATGATTCCAGCGTATCATTCCGATATAAACCGGATTGGATAAAATATCACTGATGGCAGCAGGAGACCAGTGATCAGATTTTAATGGTTTGATTCCAAGAGAATCCAAATGCGCAGCTATCCGTGTGAATCCATTTCCCGCAAGGTAGAGTTGCGCCATCATTCTGACAGCGTCAGCCTGCTCCGGAACGATTTCAAGCGTGTGTGCGGTATCTTTTCCACTGCCGGTTTTAATCTTGCGATATCCGTAAGGAGCGATGCTCCCGATGTAGTTTCCCTGTTTGACAGATGCCAGCCGCCCACGGTTCAGAATCTTCTTGGTATATTCCAGATAATCATTTCCCCTGGTCAGTTCCATTTCAAAAAACTTTCGGTCGTACTCGTCAGAGAGGTCATAAGTTTTCGGTGGAGTAAGGACCAGAGTATTTGTATACCGAAATGCATTGATAATGCGTCCGCAGTCCTCCAGATCACCACGGGAGAGACGCTGTGGCTCAATGACCAGCACACCTTTGATCTGACCGCTTTCAAGGTATTTCATGACGCTTTGCATAACCGGACGGTCCGCAATGGTTTCCCCGGAAACAACTTCCCGGAAAATCTGTTCTTCCGGAATGGTGGATCCGAAAGAGGAGAGAGCATATTCCTGGAGCTGCCGCTCATGCCGAGCCAGGACTTCTTCCACAGTCATATACGGATCATCTGATCGGGATTTGCGCAGATACATGAGAATTTCATTGATAGAGATATTTGTTTCCTGCATGTCATCATCCTCCTAAGTAAAAATATGTAAAAATGGGTATAAAAATAACAGCCAGCGGGGAACAGGTGTTCCGCTTGCGAAGCTGTTCCGAAGATGATACAATATTTTTGCGAATTTGGAGTATCATTTTCGGATGTTATTCCTTGCCGGTTCCTGTTGGTAGCAGGAGCCGGTTTTTACATATTTTTTGAATTCATTTGTTGACTTTTTCACAAAAATTGATATAATAATATTGAACCACTGAAAACGCGAATGCGTCGTAGGTGGTGTTTTTTTATTTTGGATAAATTACTAATCCATATTTTTCTGAACTTGCTTTAGTGTTTAAAATGCCATTACTTTCAAATGTTGCCATTACTTGTCCGACAAAAGTTCTATCAATTAATTTTGCAACTCTATTTGGTAAATCTTGATGTTCATATCTTGTTTTATAGTACAAGTGTACAAAATATGATATGAAATCACAAATTTGTATGAAATGCGATTCCTTAGAGTCTTTGTCTAAAACATCTTCAATCATATTTTTAATCGGTTTATTGATATAACCACCAAATTGAGATTGAATAGGGTTATAGGCTCTTATTGCACGCGCAGTTTTTCGCATTGGTGCAATTCGACCACGATCTGTGATAATAAGAAAATTCCAGTTACCTTTACTGTCATTTTCAATACGTTGAATATTATAAGTTAAAGCTCTCTCCAGTATTGGATATTCCGTACTGTGAATGTTTGATTTGTCAATAATAACATTGATAACGGAGATATCCAAAGTGGATATAAAAACTGTATATGCTTTTAAAATTTCAATCTTTTGCTCTTTAGTCCAGTTATAGGAACGATAGGGATTTTTATCTGTCAAAAAGTGCTTTGTGTGCATTTCCTGACTTGTATGAAATCCATATGTTGATTTTAATTCTTTTCGGAATTCTTTGATTTTATTATAGTTACTTTGCCATGAATTGCTAGCCATGTAAATACTTGTCAAAATGAAGTCGCGGCTAGAGCTAGTATTTAAACCGTCATCGCCAGTTTCATCGCAATATACAATTTGTGTATCCATAATTGCCTCCTTGTGTTTTACTATATTTGTAAATATTTTCTCTATGAAGAACAAAACATTATGAAGATTTTTATTTGATCGTGTTAAACATCTTCACATTCACTAAGTTCTTCCCAGTCCTCATAGTTGCCAGAACGTTTCAGATAATCGTGGCCACCGTCAACAGATACAGCTCCACATTTGCAGGTTACAAAATCATGTCGATTTTTGCTTTCTATAATTTCACCGCATTTTTTGCAACGGACTTTGTTACTTATAATTCGTTCCATGATAGCTCCTTTCTGATCAGTCGGTAGTTTAAATTGACATTTAAAGCATATTTGCTATAATATACTTAACAGGAAAGCTGGAAGGTGAATGCACCTCACCCGCCCGGCGAAAATCAATTTAATTTACGAAAAATAGTCGTCGACTTTCTCAGGGTCAGGACGGCTATTTTTTATGCGTATAACTCAGTATTGCAACAATCAGTACCGCAACGAATACCATCAGCTGTAATTCCTCATATGTACTCATATGCACCACCTCCGACAGGCTCGGACGGGTGCAGCACGTCCTCCAGCTCCCCTGGTAAATATATTATTCAGTTTTTCATTGTTCCCCCGCCCATAGGGAGCGGGGGAGTGAAAAAAATTATTTATTCTCTGAATGAAGAATATTAAGTGTTTGCCGATATTCTTCTGCAACAGGTACTCTTGTAAAGGTTACTGTATTATTGAAGTTTTCTTTTACAACTTTTTCAATTTCATCTAAGCTGACATGGAAAAATTCTTTTTTCAAGTTTACACGATTGACGCTGTTCTTTTCAAAATGTTTATGTAAAGTATTTTCAAGTTCTGGAGCATTGTCAGAGAATATCATTGCATGTACATCAAATGAAAAAGGAACAGATGCGCTACTTAATTCTTTTATTCTGTCCATTGGCTCTAAACGTCTGGTCATTCCAATTTTGTAAATATCCTCACCAAATGAACCAATATTAGAAATGACATAGACGTATCCAGCGCGTGCATTTGCTTCGCGCTCTAATACAGTATTTTTTTCTTCCTCAAGCTGTTTTAATTTAGCTTCAAGTTCACGAATTTTATCAACGTACAATTGCTTTTCAACATCGCTGGAAGATTTTTGCATATATGCCAGAAGTTTTTTTACTTCGTTATTACATTGTGTCTGATCTTTTTCTAATTTAGCCTTTTGACGTTCGATTTCACGACGAACTTTTTCTTCTTCAAGCATTTGTTCTTTGATTGCTTTTTGCTGTTCACGTTCCTGCTCTTTCTTTAATTCGAAAGTATAAACCAGATTTAATTCTTCTAATTTCATTTCTAACATTTTATTATTGAGGGCAATACCATCTACAGAAAAAATTTTATTTAATGATTCAAATGATCTGGAAACTTTGTTTCGAACGGAATCAACATTTTTGTAGGTTAACCCTAATAGTAAATTGTCACATTCAGCATTGAAGCAACGAAGAAGTTGTTTTTTGTTGTCATTAACTTCCTTTTTTGAACCATCTGAGGTAACAATAAAAGCATCTCCTGATTTGATAAAATCTTGCTCTTCGGTTTTTTGAATTGATAATTTGTTTTTACATTCTTCAGAAGTTAAACCATCATAATTAGAAAAGTTGTAGTGCTTAACTAACATATCACCTTCCAGACTTTTGATTTCTGATTTCAAAGATGCAACTTCTGTGCGTAGCGCGGATAATTTTTGCTTTTCATTCAAGGATTTTTCTTGATAATCATTTTTCTGGTTTTCAAAATCATTTCGGCATGCAGTTTCCTTATCTGCATATTGCTTTTCTAAGGCAGAGCACTTATTTTGATATTCAATATTGAGATTTTGAATATTGGCAGATGCTTGATCTGCTTCTCCATACAAAGTAAGGAGTTGCTTATTAGCTTTTGATTGTAAAATTGTGCATATTATTCCAATGATTGGGAAAATAAAAAACGGTGGAAGAGCAAAAGCTATAATTGTTGGAAAAAACATAATAGCGATAAACCAGGTTTGTAAGTACCATTTTCGATTGTTTTTTGAAATCATAATAATTCTCCTTTTGTAAAATATAAAATGCCGTAGCAAATTACCATAAATTGTAATTGATAGTAATGGCAGTATAAAAAAATTATACTTTTTTAAATACTGTCAGACTTGGAATAAAGCAGACTGTGTAATTATCTATGTCTGTACAAACTCCATATTTATCCCTGTAAGCATCCAATGCTTCTTTCAAATATTCTTCTGTTACATCTAAGTATTCAGCCATCTCATAAAGATTATGGCATCCATGGTTAAATGCTTCTACGATACCAATCAATCCGATAGATTCATTATATCCCCATAATCTGGCTTTATGTTCTTGCTTTTGAGTACGAACATCATTTTGGTCAAGAATATTTCCGGATGAAGTACAGTGATGGCCAAGTTCTTCGGCAATGACACAGGTTCTCTTCCTCAAACTTTTTACAGAAGTATTAATAGCGACACGGCCATCTATGTAAAGACCAGCTAATGATTCTTCGCCAAGGTAATAGTCATACACTTTGACATTCTGATCATATGCTTTCTGTTCAAATGTTTCTAATTTATTCAATATAATTCCTCCTAACTAAAAATACCAGGTGGACTCTATTTATTGTCTTCCTGCTTTATGAAGTCCGCGAAAGATTTGATGCGGCTCCATTGCTCTTCGGTAAAATCTTTTCCATCAAGGTGAGCAGCCATAGTAGAAGGAGCGGAATCTATATAAGTAATATCTCCATCAACAAGTTTTTCGGTATCTAATCCTAATTCACGAGTGATTTTCAAAACATTGGTAATGTTGGAATTAGCAATACCACGTTTAAGAATGCTATCAAGAGTAGTCCATGGCATATCTATAGCTTCAGAAAATTTTTTCATACTTCCATATTTCTCGATAATTAGAGACTTCAAGTTCGACTCCAATTCATTCATATTATTGAATTCTCCTTTCTTATTATTGATATGGATAGATAATAACACTAAAATCTCGAAAAATCAATATAATTCCAATAAAAATAAAACAAAAATCTCGAAAAATAGAGAAAAAGTGTTGACATTCACGAAAAATCGTATATACTAAAATCAGATTCACGAAAAATCGAGAAAGAGAGGTGAAAAGAAATGTTTCCAAATTTGGAAGCGGAAATGGCGAGAAAGAAAATGACGCAAGCAAAACTGGCGGATATTTTAAAAATCACACCAACAACATTGTCATTCAAGTTGAATGGAAAAAGCACACTTTCATTAAAGGAATGTGTAGAAATCAAAAGGAAGGCATTTCCGGATAAATCACTGGATTACTTATTTGCAACAGAAGAAGATCCAGCAGATGGAAAGGTGTAGAGAAAGTATGAAAAGACGAGAAATTATAATCTGGACTGAAAAAGAATTGAACAGATTAGAACGTAGAAATTATAAAAAAGAACACCCGGGAAAACGACTGTGTTTCAGACTTCGATTCCCAAATGTTCCGTTTATTATTTCAGTAATTTCATTAGCGCTTGTAGCAGGGAAGCCAGTTCTGATCTATATGCTTCAGAAGGTAGGAGGTGTAGTGAAGTGCAATTAACACTTTGTGTGATAGCGTTAGTTTTACTGACTGGAGGACCGATTACATGTTGGTTTTTACATGACCGTCCGATTCTATGGATGGGAATGTTGATTGCAGGAGAAATTTTTGCGGTATTGGGTAGCTTCCCAGTGCTAATCAAAACTCTCTTGTAAGAGAAGAAATACATTTTTCGTATAGTTTATCTGTTTCCACAGAAGCACCGTTTTCTTTAACTTGGTTGGCAAGCTGAAAAAGCATTCGCCTAGTATGCCGTTTGTGGCAGATGATAATTAGTTTTGAAGTTGCTTTGTAAAAATCAGATATGTAGCCAGTTTTATCTATGCCATATTGGCATTTGAAATATGAGTCAGAAAATGCTTCACATAACTTTAAACATGAATCAATGGTGTGAGACATTTTAGCAATCTTGTATTCTTTAAAGCTATGAATTAAAGCACTGATGGTAGGAGCGATTATTGCAGCTAAAGCCGCGATATAAGCGGCGGTGACAGTAAAATTGTTATCCATGAAAAAACTCCTTTATTTGATATTCAGTTCTGGCAGGAACCTGTGTATCGATTATAAGAGATGACAACGAAAAAAGCAATCGTGAAACGTAACCAGACAACCTGCAAGTACATATCTTCTAAGAAAGGAAGGTGAGAGCATGACATATTCCAAGGTAGAGACATTTAACATTGATGGATGTACTGTCAGAGTGCATTTCCCAGATCTGCCAGAAGAGGAGAGAGCGAAGCGCAAGAATGCACTGATGAAGGCGGCGGAACGCTTTCTGAAACATGCAGAGCGTGTGAAGAAAGAGAAAGCTGAGCAGGAGAATATGCCAGAAGCAAAGGAAGGATAAAACCATGAACAAGATGAAAATTGCCGGAATCATTATATCGATAGTGGCAGCAGCCGTGTTTGTATTTCTGTATTTTGGCAGACCACACACGGTAATAAATGCAATCCTGGTGTTGTTAGCCGGAGGAGTTGCAGTGTTTGGATTAATGATGATTTCGGTAGTAGAAGAAATTAATCTGGAGGATACCAATGATGAAAAATAAGATTGCATTTGGGCTGTGTGCCACAGGTCTTGGAATAGCCTCCATCGGAATGATGGGGCTGTCTAGTGATGGACAAGCCGGATTCATTTTGGCTGTGAAAATCACAGCGATTGGACTGGCGATTGCCGGTGCAGGAATAATTCTGAACAAATTAAAAGAGCATGCGACCCTGAGAAAGTACATGCTCTAAACCAATGACAAGACTTAATTAAAAGCCTTGCTTGGATTATATCAGACAGGAGATGAAAAGTAAATGAAAAAGACAGAATTAAAGCGTATCGAAGACTGGTGCGACTGCAATATTCGGAGGTAATGAATCGATGAGAGAATGGAAGATCACTTGTGATCACTGCGGTATTGAAATTATAGGAAATCCATTCACTGCATGCATCGAACGGGTTGGACGAGAGAAGGATGCACCTGTAATTGATGGAGAAACCGTCGTATTGGATCTGTGCGAAAAATGTGTGGATGAATTGCAGAGCTGGAAAATGATACATACAAGTGGTGATATATCACGGAGCATCCGGCACACATCCAAAGAGATGAGTGAAACAGATCTGTTCGACAATGTGCCGGAATGGGATGATGCGCCAGATCAGGGAGCGGAACCTGTCATTAAACCAACAGAAACTCCCCTCCCGAAACCGAAGAAAACGAAAGCGTCAAAGAATGATGTGGATATTGGAAAAATGATTGCGTTAAGAAATGCAGGCTGGACATACAAACAGATTGCAGAAGAAATGAAGCTGACAGAAAAGCAGGTAGGTAATTACCTGTATAACGCAAAGAAAAGAGAGAAAAAGTAAATGGATTACAAAAAAAGATTCATAGAAGCATATATGGAGGCACAGCTGAAAGATGCCGGCGAAACCATGAAATGGGCTTCGAATAAAATGAACAGCTACGCAGACGAATTTTCAGCAGTAATAAATGGAAAACCGATGAAAGATACACCATTTATTATTGCCATAATGGAGACGATGGCAAAAGGTCTGCGCCAGAAAGATAATGAGTATGCAGAAATAGCAGATGCCTTAGAAGAGACTTTTACGGGAGTCATGATTTCAAAAGAATAATATAGATCCACCGTCCTGCAGTCGGACGTTTAAAATTATCGGAACCTCTCAAATGATTTTTGATACGTTAGCTGCAGTACATACCTTTTAAATTTGATTATAAATACACAAAAACGTCCGACTGCAGGGCGGTGGAATCCTATAGTCCGGCCAGGGAAATCCTGTCCGGACATTAAAAAACCTTTTTTTCAGGACAAACCGGTTAAGACCGGCGTTCGTACCAGTATAAGTATATTAATGTTAGAGGAATTGACATGTATAACCGGGACAGATGGATATTTTCAAATTCGATAGAAACTGAATATAAATTTGCCGGGAAGTATGGGGCAAAGGGTGAGAAGAGAGCAAAGAGGAAAAAGGCAACTCCGGAGCAGATGGCGAAACAGAATCAGATCAATAAAGAGAACCGGATCCGCCGGCTGATCAAAGCCAATTTCTATCCATCAGACCTGTGGGTGACATTGAAGTATCCCAAGGGAACCAGAAAATCATATGAAGAAGTCATGAAGGACATGGCGCTATTTCTACAGCGGCTTCGATATCGATACAAAAGAAATGACGAGATATTGAAGTATATCTACCGGATAGAAATTGGAAAGCGTGGAGGTATCCATGTACATATTCTGGTGAACCGAACAAAGTGTTCGAAAGGAACGGATATGCTGATCACAGAATGTTGGACGTTTGGATTTACCCATTTCACTCCGATCAGGGAAGCGGGAGGTTATAAAGATCTGGCTGAGTACATTGCAAAACCTGTTCCGGAAGAACAGCAGGATCACGAAGATGCGGAAAAGACCAAACCATACCACACGTCCAGAAATCTGATCAGACCAAAACCGGAGAGAAAGACATATTTCCGGTGGACGATGCGCAGGCTCATGGAAGATGGACCAAAACCAACACCGGGATTCTATATCGTAAAAGATTCTATCATTTCCGGAACGAACAGATACACTGGGATGTCGTATCTACGCTATACAGAACAAAGGATAAAAGAGGTGAAGCGAGAATGATGGAAGTGTCACTGTACATAGAGGTATCCAGCAAACGGATCAAACCCGGAAAAGCCAGCTTTTGTTATGTACTGGAATACATCTCGCCTGCAGGTAATACTTACACCAAGTCAGAAATTGGATGCATGGAAGCTTCCGGAAAGCGTCTGGTATTGTCGGCGGTGATCCGGGCACTAGGACACCTTAAACCTGGATGTGGTGTAGTGCTCCATACAGATCTGCGTTACCTGGAGTCTGCCCTTATGCTTGGATGGCTGCAGGAATGGAAAACGGATGGATGGACAAGATCTGATGGAAAAGAGATTAAGAACAGGGATTTGTGGGAGAAGATTGAGCAGCAGACGAAAATTCATAACCTGCAAGTGAAATACACATGTAAAAGTCCGTATACTGCCTGGATGCAAAATGAAATGAAAAAGGCAGATCTTGAAATAGGACAATACAAAGAAATTAAAGGACAGTAAAAGCCTGTCCGTAAGATAAAAATCAACGTTTGCGAGCATTTGAAAGGAGAAAAAGAAATATGAAT
>NZ_CAKRAS010000079.1 GCF_934295145.1 uncultured Eubacterium sp.
AAACAGGAAGGTGTAGATCTTTCTACAGATAAAATGGCTCTTCAGAGATTAAAAGAAGCAGCTGAGAAAGCGAAAAAAGAACTTTCTTCTGCAACAACAACAAATATTAACCTTCCGTTCATCACAGCTACAGCTGAGGGACCGAAACATTTCGATATGAACCTCACAAGAGCTAAATTTGATGAGTTAACACGTGACCTGGTTGACAGAACAGCAGTTCCGGTACAGAATGCGTTAAAAGATGCAGGTATCACAGCTTCTGAACTTGGTCAGGTACTGTTAGTAGGTGGTTCTACACGTATCCCGGCTGTACAGGATAAAGTAAAACAGCTGACAGGCAAAGAGCCAAGTAAATCCCTGAACCCGGATGAGTGCGTAGCAATCGGTGCTTCTATCCAGGGTGGTAAACTTGCAGGCGATGCTGGTGCCGGTGAAGTATTACTGCTTGATGTAACTCCACTTTCCTTATCCATTGAGACAATGGGTGGTGTAGCTACAAGACTGATCGAGAGAAATACAACAATCCCGACAAGAAAGAGCCAGATTTTCTCCACAGCAGCAGATAACCAGACAGCTGTAGATATCAACGTAGTACAGGGTGAGCGTCAGTTCGCTAGAGATAATAAATCTCTTGGACAGTTCCGTCTGGATGGAATCCCGCCAGCACGTCGTGGTGTTCCGCAGATTGAGGTTACATTCGATATCGATGCAAACGGTATTGTAAATGTATCTGCAAAAGACCTTGGAACAGGCAAAGAGCAGCATATCACAATCACAGCAGGATCCAACATGTCTGATGATGAGATCGATAAAGCTGTAAAAGAAGCTGCAGAGTTTGAGGCTCAGGATAAGAAGAGAAAAGACGCGATCGATACAAGAAACGATGCTGATTCCTTCGTATTCCAGACAGAGAAAGCACTTGAGGAAGTTGGTTCTGGTATTTCAGATGCTGAGAAAGCACCGGTACAGGCAGATTTGGATGCATTAAAAGCACTTCTTGAGGCTCATCCGGAAGCTGACAAGATGACAGATGCAGAGTTAGATGAGCTGAAAGCTGCAAAAGAGAAACTGATGGCAAGCGCTCAGCAGGTATTTGCTAAAATGTATGAGCAGGCACAGGCTGCACAGGGTGGTGCTGCAGGCGCAGGTCCGGACATGAACGCAGGTGCTGGCCAGCAGACAGCAGGCGGCGCTGATGACGATGTTGTAGATGCTGATTACAAAGAGGTTTAATCAGAATCGAAGGATATGCGGTTCATCGCAGTAAATGCAAAATGATAAATAACGCACCAGAGGGCGGAATGCCTTCTGGTGCATTGTTGGATTAATCTCGAAGGGGATATTTGCCCTTCGTGAAACCAGAAGATACAAAAATACAGCAAAACATAAGGGATGGAGTTCAGATATGGCAGAACAGAAAAGGGATTATTATGAGGTGCTTGGTGTAGACCGTAGCGCAGATGATGCCACAATTAAAAAGGCATACCGTCAGTTAGCCAAAAAATATCATCCGGATGCAAACCCGGGAGACAAAGAGGCAGAGGCAAAATTTAAAGAGGCTTCTGAGGCTTATGCGGTATTAAGTGATTCAGAGAAGAGAAGACAGTATGATCAGTTTGGTCACGCTGCATTTGACGGTGGAGCAGGCGGCGCCGGAACTGGTGGATTTGATTTCTCCGGCATGGATTTCGGTGATATGTTTGGTGATATTTTCGGCGATTTCTTTGGCGGCGGTTCCAGAAGAGGCGCATCCAATGGACCAATGAAAGGTGCCAACTTAAGAACCAGTGTCCGTATCACGTTTGAGGAAGCAGTGTTTGGCTGTGAGAAAGAGATTGATATGGTGCTGAAAGATGAATGTACGACCTGTGGTGGAACAGGAGCAAAACCGGGTACTTCTCCAGAGACATGTACAAAATGTGGCGGAAAAGGTAAAGTTGTATTTTCACAGCAATCTCTGTTCGGCATGGTTCAGAACGTTCAGACCTGTCCGGAATGTAACGGATCCGGCAAGATTATCAAAGATAAATGTACGTCCTGTCGTGGAACCGGTTATACTTCCAGCAGAAAGAAAATCAAAGTTTCTATTCCTGCCGGAATTGATAATGGGCAGAGTGTTCGTATCCGTGAGAAGGGTGAGCCTGGTATCAATGGCGGACCGCGTGGTGATCTGCTGGTAGAGGTTATTGTATCCTCACATCCAATTTTCCAGCGCCAGGATATGAATATTTATTCAACTGCACCGATTTCCTTTGCACAGGCAGTATTAGGTGGCGAGACAAGAATCAGCACTGTAGATGGAGATGTTATTTATGAAGTAAAACCTGGTACACAGACTGATACAAGAATCCGCCTGAAAGGCAAAGGTGTTCCTTCTCTGCGTAACAAAAATATTCGTGGTGATCAGTATGTTACTCTGGTGGTGCAGGTTCCGACATCATTGAGTGCAGAGGCGAAAGAAGCATTGCGTGCATTTGATGCGGTATCCGGTGATACCCTGCATACAGGTGCGGAAGAAGGTATAAAACAAGAGAAACATCACAAAAAAAGAGGATTCTTCAAAAAAGAAGATTAATATAGTATAGGATTACGGATGTATAATAAAATAGATTTAAAAAATAAATTAGAATCAATTCATCGAAAAAGTTATCCGGCATATAAGTCACTGAGGGGAAGTTATACCTTCGGTGACTTTGTGCTGTCTATTGACCATGTGCAGGGAGATCCTTTTGCGGCACCATCTTCCCTGCATGTAGAACTTCCATTGAAAAAAGCAGGATTTCCGGAAAAATATTTTGAAAAAAGTTATACGAAAACGGCATTGGAAGATTTAATCTTGCGTAAGTTTTCGGCAGCATTAGATCAGTACAGTTTCAAGGCAAAAGGTTCTGGAAAAAGCGGACTGATCTCTACCAGCAGACCGGGACCGGAGATTATGCGCCGGACAGCAGTGGAATTTAGCAGTACGGCATTGATTGTGCGTTTTGAAGTTGGTTTTCCGGCGAATGGACGTACCATTAATGCGCAGGAACTGGAGAAGATTTTACTGGATTTTCTGCCACAGATTGTGAAAAAGTGTCTGTATTATCAGGCGTGGGACAAAGCAAAGGTTCAGGAAACTTATGAACTGGCGGAAAATCAGCAGAAGATTCGTGAAGTATTAGAGGAACGAAAACTGGTGGCTTTCTGTGCAAACGGAAGTATTTTGCCGCGAAAGAATGGGGTATCCAGTCAGCCGTTAAAAGATGCAGTGGCATTTGAATCCCCGAAGAGTATGGAGATTACTATAGATCTACTTTTTGGCGGAACAATCTGTGGTATGGGAATCCCGGAGGGCGTAACATTGATCGTTGGCGGTGGTTATCATGGAAAGTCCACATTGTTGCAGGCATTGGAACAGGGTGTATACAATCATGTGAAAGACGATGGCAGGGAGTATGTTATTACCAGAGCCAACGCGCTGAAGCTGCGTGCTGAGGATGGCCGGGCGGTTTCTGACCTGGATTTGTCTCTGTTTATTCATGATCTGCCGAATGGAAAAGATACTCATTGTTTTTCCACGGAAGATGCCAGCGGAAGCACGTCACAGGCAGCAGGTGTTATGGAAGGAATCGAAGCGGGTACAAGCTGTCTTCTGATTGATGAGGACACTTCCGCAACAAACTTTCTTGTGAGGGATGCTTTTATGCAGCGTGTGGTCAGCGGAGCGCAGGAACCGATCACGCCGTATATCGCCAGAGTACAGGACCTGTATGAAAAAGCAGGAATTTCTACGGTTTTGGTTGCGGGCAGCAGCGGAGCATTTTTCCATGTGGCAGATACCATTATTCAGATGGATGCGTATCGACCGAAAGATGTGAAAGCCAAAGTTCAGAAATTGCTGTCGGAGTATCCTTCTGTGGATTTTAGTGACAATACGGAAGTATTTGCACTTCCAACGAAAAAGCGTATGTTTGTGATGGAACGGAAGACAAAGCGAAATGGCAGAGGTGAACGAGAAGAGCGGATCAAGACAAAAGTAATGGGAACCGATGGTTTTTCTATCGACCACAATATGGTAGATCTGCGTTATGTGGAGCAGCTGATTGATACGGAGCAGACGGCAGCGCTGGCTGTAATTATGAAATATATCATGAAAAAAGGTTCAATTTCTATGGAAATGCAGGCGTTGGTTGCGGAAATGAGTAGTCTGCTTGAGAAAAAAGGAATGGCAGCTTTTGTGGATGGCGTACTTTCTTGTGGTTATGCATATCCGCGAAAAGAAGAAATTTTTATGATGCTGGATCGTTTCCGCAGATCGTAGAGTAAAAATTCTAGAATGTTAAATTTTCGGTTAGTCAAAAAAACTCTTGTCGAATGACTGGTTTATAGGGTAATATAATTCAAGAATGTTTTCGGCATTGATTAGTCCTGTTGCTGCAGGACTAATTGGCATGTTCGGAACTATGAAAATTGCGTGCAAATAATAATATGGAGGATATGTGCGATGAAATGGGATAAATATACGATTGAAACTACCACAGAAGCGGAAGATTACATCAGTAGTACATTGGCAGATCTTGGCATCGAAGGCATTGAAATCGAGGATAATGTACCGTTATCAGAATCTGATACTTCTAAAATGTTTATTGATATTCTGCCGGAGCTTCCACCGGATCAGGGCATTGGCTATGTCAGCTTTTATCTGGAAGCCGGTGAGGATCACAGCGAGAAGTTAAAAGAAGTAGCAGAGGCGTTAGAAGAAATGCGCAGCTATGTGAATATCGGAAGCGGCAAGATTACAAGCAGTGAGACGGAGGATATTGACTGGATGAACAACTGGAAAGAGTTTTTCCATTCCTTTACCATTGATGATATTTTGATCAAACCGACCTGGGAAGAACTGGATCAGGCAGATCAGGACAAAATTTTGATCGAGATTGATCCTGGTATTTCCTTTGGAACCGGAAAACATGAGACTACACAGCTTTGTATCCATCAGCTTCGTAAATATATGAAAAATGGCGATGAAGTGCTGGATGTGGGATGCGGAAGCGGAATCCTTTCTATTGTCAGCCTGAAACTTGGTGCAGGTCATCTGACTGGTACAGATATTGATGAAGATTGCATTACTTCTACTTATGAAAACTTTGAAGTAAATCACCTGAGCAGAGAACAGGGTGATTTTTACGTTGGAAACCTGATTGACGATATCGAACTTCAGGAAAAAGTCGGTACAGAGAAATATGATGTGGTTGTTGCAAATATTTTGGCAGATGTTATCATCCCGATGGCACCAGTGATTCCGGCACGCCTGAAAAAAGACGGTGTATTCATTACTTCAGGAATCATTGATTTCAAAGAGAATGAAGTAAGAGAAGCCATTGAAAAAGCTGGCATGACTGTTCTGGAAGTGACACATCAGGGTGAATGGGTCAGCATCACAGCGAGGAAATAAGCATGTATCAGTTTTTTGTGGATGACTGCCAGATTGGCAAAGAATATGTGACTATCACTGGAAGTGATGTCAATCATATTAAAAATGTGCTGCGTATGCGTCCCGGGGAAAAAATCCGGGTCAGCAGCAGTTCCCGCGATATGTTCTGTAAAATTGCGGAACTGACAGATGATTTCGTGCAGGCAGATATTCTGGATGAGGAAGCACCGGATACAGAACTTCCATCACGGATTTATCTGTTTCAGGGATTGCCAAAGGGCGACCGTATGGAGTACATCATTCAGAAATCGGTGGAACTTGGAGTACATGAGATCATTCCGGTGGCAATGAAATATTGCGTGGTCAAACTGGATGCAAAAAAGGCAGGCAATAAAGTGAAACGCTGGCAGGCCATCAGTGAGAGCGCGGCAAAACAGTCCAAACGCAGCAAAATTCCGGAAGTGCATACCGTAATGAGTTTCAAAGAAGCGGTAGAATATGCAAAACAGCAGGATATGATCCTGGTGCCTTATGAAAATGAGCGCGGTATGGAAGCAACCAGAGACGCGTTAAAAAAGGTGAAACCGGGACAGTCTATCAGTGTGTTTATCGGGCCGGAAGGCGGATTTTCTGAGGAAGAGATTGATGTGTTACGGCAGGATGCAGAGGTACTTTCCCTTGGAAAAAGAATTCTGCGTACAGATACGGCAGCAATCTGCACCATGTCCATGCTGATGCTGGAATTGGAAGAAAAAACGGAGGGAGAATGCTGACAATGGAAGCGTATCTGGATAATTCAGCCACCACGAGATGTTCGGAGGCGGCAAAAAATAAAATGGTGGAAGCGTTGACCGTGGACTTTGGAAACCCATCTTCCATGCATATGAAAGGCGTGGAAGCAGAAAAATATGTCAAAGAGGCAACCACAGCCATTGCAAAAACCCTGCGTTGTCAGGAAAAGGAGATTGTATTCACTTCCGGTGGAACAGAGTCTAACAACCTGGCAATCATCGGTACCGCACTGGCAAATCAGCGTGCGGGCAAACATATCATTACCACCAGCGTAGAACACGCATCTGTAAAAAATACGATGCGATTTCTGGAAGAAGAGGGCTTTGAGATCACGTATCTTCCGGTAGACGCAAATGGGCAGATTTCACTGGAACGGCTGCAGCAGGAATTGCGGGATGATACGATCCTTGTGTCCATGATGATGGTAAACAATGAGATCGGTGCCTTAGAACCAGTGGAAGCAGCTGGAAAAATCATCAAAGATCACAATCCGGCTACGGTATTTCATGTGGATGCAATTCAGGCTTACGGAAAGTTTCAGATCATTCCGAAACGGATGCATATCGATCTGCTTTCTGTCAGCGGACATAAAATTCACGGACCGAAGGGCATTGGATTTTTATATATCAAAGACAAGACAAAAATCCGTCCGATTTCCTTTGGTGGAGATCAGCAGAAGGGCATGCGTTCTGGAACTATCAATGTGCCGGGAATTGCAGGACTTGGTGTGGCGGCGACAGAGGCTTATGATCATCTGGAGGAGAATGCAGAGCATCTGTATGAACTGAAAGCATATTTTGCGGAGAAGCTGCAGCAGCTTGAGGATGTGACCATCAACGGAAAAACAGATCGAGACAGTGCACCGCAGATTGTCAGCGCAAGTTTTTTGGGTGTGCGTTCCGAAGTGTTGCTTCATTCGATGGAGGATCGCAATATTTATGTGTCAGCGGGAAGTGCATGTTCTTCCAATCATCCGTCTCTTTCCAGCACATTGCTGAATATCGGACTGGATCATGCGCATCAGGAATCCACACTGCGGTTCAGTTTCTGCCCGGAGACGACAAAAGAAGAATTGGATTATACTTACAGCGTTTTGGAAGAGTTACTTCCGATGTTGCGTAGATATAGAAGACATTAGAGAGAGAGGAGAAACAAATTTATGTTGTTTCAGTCATTTTTGATCAAATACGGTGAAATCGGTATTAAAGGAAAAAACCGCTACGTATTTGAAGAAGCGTTAATGAAACAGATCGGACATGCCCTGCAGCCGGTGGACGGAACTTTTTCTGTTTCCAGAGAGCAGGGAAGAATTTATGTGGATGCAGAAGGTGATTATGATTATGATGAGGCAGTTCTGGCTCTGACAAGAGTTTTCGGTATCGTAGGCATCTGCCCGTTAGTCAGAGTAGAAGAGAAGGGTTTTGACCAGCTGGCAAAAGACGTATTAAAATATCTGGATGACGTATATCCGGACAAAAACAAAACTTTCAAAGTCGTATCCAGAAGAGCGCGGAAAAATTTCCCGAAAAACTCTCAGGAAATCAATGCAGACCTTGGCGAGATCATTCTGGACACTTATCCGGAGATGAAAGTTGACGTACATCATCCGGATATCATGCTGAACGTGGAAATTCGTTCCCAGGTAAATATTTATTCCATGATCATTCCGGGACCGGGAGGGATGCCGGTTGGAACAGCCGGAAAGGCAATGTTACTTCTGTCCGGTGGTATCGACAGCCCAGTAGCAGGTTATATGATCGCAAAACGTGGTGTTACGATTGAGGCTACTTATTTTCATGCACCGCCTTATACAAGTGAACGTGCAAAACAGAAAGTAATCGATCTGGCAAGAATCGTATCCCGATACAGCGGCCCGATCAAATTAAATATTGTCAACTTTACCGATATTCAGCTTTATATTTACGACAAATGCCCACATGATCAGCTGACCATCATCATGCGTCGATATATGATGAAGATTGCAGAGCATTTCGCAAATGAGTCCGGATGCCTTGGGCTGATCACCGGTGAGAGTATCGGACAGGTAGCAAGCCAGACGATGCAGTCACTGGCAGCAACTAATGCCGTATGCAATATGCCGGTATACCGTCCACTGATCGGTTTTGATAAAAATGATATTATTGCGATTTCGGAAAAAATTGATACTTACGAGACATCCATTCAGCCGTTTGAAGACTGCTGTACAATCTTTGTTGCAAAACATCCGGTGACAAAACCGAACCTGAAGATCATTGAGCGTTCCGAGCAGCATTTGAATGAGAAAATTGATGAGCTGATGCAGACAGCGATTGAGACAACAGAGACAATTACTGTTTGCGAAGAGTAGATATAAATACAATAGTCGAAACAGACGAAAAATAGCTGTATCGGCAAATAAAAAACAAGAGTTCAGTGAATAAAAAGAACCGGGAAAAAATCACTTTGATTTTTCCCGGTATCTGGTTTTGAAAATAAGTATATTTCATTTTCTTTGGATAAAATTATACAAGATAAGGTTTTAATGCTTCCATGATCTCGCCCATATCTGTATCACCTGCATGAATTGCAAGGTCGATCGGTTTGGACAGATCCAGACTGAAGATACCCATAATGGATTTTGCATCGATGACGTATCTTCCGGAAATCAGGTCAAAATCAAAATTGAACTGAGTAATTGCATTGACAAAGCTTTTTACCTTATCGATGGAATTTAAAGAAATCTGTACTGTTTTCATTTACCAGCCCTCCTGAAAAAATATAATTTATTCTATTCAATAGTAACTTCAAATTATGAAAAAGTCAATACAATATAGGAGTTGAAACAATGAAAAAAGCGGCATTACACAGCCTTGGATGTAAAGTGAATTCATATGAGACAGAAGCAATGCAGCAGATGTTGGAACAGGCGGGATATGAGATTGTGCCGTTTCATGACAGGGCAGATGTGTATATTATCAATACCTGTTCTGTGACAAATATTGCGGATCGCAAATCCAGACAGATGATTCATAAAGCAAAGAAGATGAATCCGGATGCGATCGTAGTGGCGGCAGGCTGTTATGTGCAGACATCCACGGAGCAGGCGAAAGCAGATGCGGCCATTGATATTATTATCGGAAACAATAAAAAGCAGGATCTTCTTGCAATGCTGGCAGCCTATGAGGCAGACCATGGCGTAGAGCAGGAAGGCGTGTTGGATATTAATCATACAAAACAGGAATACGAAGAACTGACAGTGATCCATCCGTCAGAGCATACCCGTGCATTTTTGAAGGTGCAGGACGGCTGTAATCAGTTTTGCAGCTACTGCATTATTCCGTATGCGCGTGGCAGAGTCAGAAGCCGAAAACGGAAGGATGTGGCAGAGGAAGCGCGCAGACTGGCAGAAAACGGTTTTCAGGAGCTGGTGCTGACAGGTATTCATCTGAGTTCTTATGGCATTGACTGCGACAGCAGCCTGCTGGAACTGATTCAGACATTGCATGAGATTGACGGTATCGAGCGTATCCGTCTGGGCTCTCTGGAACCGGGGATCATCACAGAAAGTTTTGTACAGTCTTTGGTGAAATTGCCGAAGGTATGTCCGCATTTTCATCTGTCCCTGCAGAGCGGAAGCGCAACCGTTTTGAAACGGATGAACCGCAGATACACACCGGAAGAATATCTGGAAAAATGCGATCTGTTACGTCAGTATTATGAACATCCTGCGATCACCACAGATATCATCGTGGGATTTCCGGGGGAGACACCGGAAGAGTTTGAGGAGACCTGCGCATTTGTGAAAAAAGTGGATTTTTACGAGGTGCATGTGTTTAAATATTCCAAGCGAAACGGAACGGTTGCTGCATCCATGCCGGATCAGATTCAGGAATCTGTTAAAGCAGAGCGTAGTGGAATCCTGATGGAGCTGGCAGAAAAACAGAAAAAAGAATTTATTCAGTATTACGAAGGAAAAGAAGTATCCGTATTATTTGAAGAACCGGTAGAAGTGGACGGTGTGCGCTATTTTGAAGGACTGACACCGGAATATGTCAAAGTATGGGTACCAACGGAGGAAAAACTGGAGAACCAGATAATGAAGGTTGAATTTTTCCCTTATTTATATTAGAATAAATGTTGATATATTTTAACGACAGAGGTACAAGTTATGCAGGACTTAAGCAGTACACAATATTTTAAAGTAGAAAAAGCACCGGAATTAAAAATCGGTGATGTTCTGGAAATCGTATACAA
>NZ_CAKRAS010000080.1 GCF_934295145.1 uncultured Eubacterium sp.
ATTTTCCCTTCCTGCAACTTCAGGGAAACATGATCCAAAATCTGTCGTTTATTCAAATTTAATGAAACATCTTTTATATCAATCATACTTATCCTCTTCCTGCCTGATATTTTTTGCTCAAAACCATACATAAGACAATCAATACGGCACAACTCCCAGACAAGCACACATATGATCCCCAAATTGGAAATATCTGCTTACTCAAATACTTCTCATAATGTAACCATGGAATCGCATGTGCCATAGGAAACAGCCACATCAGCCATGAATCTGCTGAACATGTTACAGTTCCGAGCACAATCTTTTTATTTTATTGAGATTAGCGGTTCCAATATAAGGAGATGCTCCGGTAGAGTAATCTTCGTAATTCAGTATGTCGCCCAAAATGTTGTCTAATTCTGCCATACCGCACCTAATTTTTTTATGCATTAAATAATAGTAATTACCCACGTCGCACTCCTCCATTTAAAATTGATTATATCAAAACTATAATTTTTCCTATACATCATTAAATCGATCGCCTACGCTGAACGCTAGTGATATTTCACTATTCTTTGTACATTCGTACAAGTCTTTGTTTTCATCTCCAAGCCCAGTATCCAGATAATACATATCCCATAGGTTATTATTTCCTGTTAGATTTTTCAGACACGTATATCGGTGATCCGGATTTGTAGTCATAAAATCAAAGAACTGCTTATCAGCCAGCACTTTCTTTCAGTTGCTTCATAGTAGCACATTCGTTCGAAGCATTCAATACTCAAAAATTCTTACTCTAATTCTTCTAATAAATTTTGTAATTCTTGCTCATCGCGCTCTCGTTCTGCATAAATCTCCAGCAGTTCTTCATGTGAAAAGTAGCCATAGGCCTCATCCGGGACTGGACCCCAAACACTCTCACTCCAACTATACTGAATGCCATCATCGTAAATCACGTTTCTCCAATACTCTTTTTTCTTTTCGTATTTTTTCTGTTTTAAATAATTGATAATCCACATTATATTTTCGCAGCTATCTTCCTGAATTCCACTATCTTGCTAGTAATCAAACTTTATTGACATAAATACATATTACAAGATTGATAAACTAATTACAACAATACGTGGATGTTTCCTTAAAATAGTGGAATTAATAACAAATGAGGATTAGATTGGTATGGATATAAAAATTGGTGAAAGATTAAAAGAACTACGGAAAAGCAAAGGTTGGACACAAGTTCAGGTTGCTGCAAAAATGGGATTAACAGATTCTGTAATATCATTTTATGAGCGGCAGGAGCGTGCTCCTTCACCAGAGGTTTTGATCAAATTTGCTGAGTTGTATGATGTATCAACAGATTATCTACTTGGAGTTGAGAAAGTCAATGATCAACATTTAGATGTCACTGGACTATCTAAGAGAGAAATTACTATATTAAAAGAATTCATAGAAATCCTGCGGAAAAAGAATTCTTGATATGATATATAAAAAGACTGTTCATCTCACGAACGGTCTTTTATTATTGTATAAAAACACATAAATTTTTTATTCTTCCGAAATTTCAACTTTTTACAATTTTTGCCTAAAAAAAGAGTTTTTCAACTTCTTACAATTTATACCTAAAACTGACAACTTTTTACACTTCTAACCTAAAATTGACAACTTTTTACAGTTTAAAAGCTAAAAATTCTATGTGTAACATAATAAAAAAAGAAAGGCCATCTCTTTTGAAATGGCCAAAACTCAACGTTTTTTATTTTTCAATATTTTACACTTTTAACCTAAATTGACAAATTTCACGGGTTCCTATTAGGCTAAATTTCATTTTTCACGCAGATATGGATACATCCGCAGCATGCTTATCGGAACTTCATATTGCTTACATAACTTTAATAAATTTTCGGCAGAATCATCTTCTGATTTTATCCCGCAGAGTTGCCTGTTTTCCAGATAAGTGACTAATTCATCGGCAGATTTAATATCTTTTAGTAACATAATTGCCTCCAGATTTAAGTGTGAAAGGATCAATTAATTTATTTTCTTGTCCTGATTTCTTCACAATAGTACCATTCACTGAAAATAACTTTTTGACATAATCATTCATTAACCAAAAGCCGGAATAATCCTCCAGCTCTTGGTTGTTCCTAATAATATATATTAATCTTGGATAATTCTATCCGATATTATATCATTCTACTAAATATCCATCACCTGATCTTCATTGATCAGCATCAGATTTTGTGTTTCCTTTGCAACATCCAACATCCGTTGTGTAAATCCACTCTTACTAAATACCCCATAGATAACGTCATAGCTCGGATACGATTTCCGAATCTCTCCCGCATCCAGCACTTTATCTCTCAACGCATAATATACGGGAGCATCCACTGGTTTCGCATGATACTTACATTCTCCTGCAAAAATTCGTTTATACTGATTATCCACTGCCATAACATCTATTTCAGTATCACCAGTATAATCGTTCAGCCAATAAGCTCCGATTCGGGACGGAACAAAATCAATTGCTCCCCGTTTGCATAGATCAGAAAACAGGTTTTTGCAGATATCTTCGTATGCAAATGCAACAAACTTTGTCTCAAAGTCTTTCTGTATCTCATCTAGTACAATCTGCATATTATCCAGTTCCAGTTCACCTTTGTATGGATACACGTATCTAAACCAAAAGCATATGAAATTATCAGCAATGAAATATAAGCCTTTTCTGGATTTTTCCGGATTTTTTTCTGTAACTGGTGTTCTTTTCTCTACAAAGCCCAAATCAGAAAGCGTAGAAAGATATGGTGTCAGTTTTGAAGATTCTATTCCAAGCACTCCTGCTATCTTTCCAATCTTATGATTGCCATCTGCAATTACCTTAATGATAGAAAAATAATTAACTGCTGTCATTGACTCGCTTTTTAGCAAAAAGAACGGTTCTTCATACAAGAAACCATTTTTGGAAAGAACTGCATCTTTTATTTGTTCTGTCAGTTCTCTTCCATCCTCGAAAAATTCCAGATATTTTGGTACACCACCAGTTACGGCGTATTGTTCCACCGATTCGGTAAATGATAAACTCTGAACTGCATAAATATCCGTAAATGGTAACGGAGCTAATCGCATTTGCGAAGTTCTACGACCATATAATGGGCTGTCATAGGATAATGCATGCTTTTGCATCATTCCAATGAGCGAACCGGATAAAATCAGCATCACATTCTTATCCTTAAGCACTTCATCCCATGCGTTCTGCAGGATGGATGGGAAGGCAGAGTTGGTTTTCACCAAATATGGAAACTCATCAAGTACAAAGACCTTCTTTTTTTCTGGTTCGTAATCTGCAATCACCTGAAATAAATCCAGCCAATCCGTAAAGGTCGCATTCTGCAATAAACGATTCTTTGTTGTTCGCGCGACAACTCCAGCCAAACGCTTCATGCTCTGGGATTCAATTTCTTCCGTGGCCAGAAAGTAAAAAGCTGTCTTATCTTTCAAGAATTCTTTAATCAGTGTGGTCTTTCCTACTCGGCGGCGACCATAAATAACGACAAAACTACTATCGCGACTATATTCTGATTCTAACTTTTCCATTTCACGTTTTCTACCGATGAATTTCATTTGTCAGACTCCTTTTTATAAATAATATTATTATAAGTTTATTTATTATAAGTTATTTTATATAATACCGCATTGCATCGAAATGGTCAATATTACGGTTCTTGAAAAGAAAAAAGCGAGCTTGGTGCAAGCACCAGTCCCGCAAAAAACTGTATCGTTTTTGTTCTCTGCTATTATTATGCCCTATTTGCAGCAAAACTACAATTGGAAAATGTGTTCATTTTTTATTCAAAAGAATTTGATTCAATTCTTTCTGAACTAACCCACATACTTTTATGGCTTGAGACCTATTATTAAGGCATTATACAACAAAAATCGGATTTGAACAAGTGTTCGTGTTTAAACATTTTTTATATATCTGCACTTTGGAAATGCGCTACATCCATAAAATTGTTTCCCAGCATTTGTGCCTTTCTTCGCGGTCCGCAATACCAACATACTTCCACAACGTGGGCAGATTTTCGCTTTTTCGTCAGTAACTGTAGTTGGAATATCTCCTGAGATTTCATCGTATTTTTCTTTAATATCCTGAATGTGAATTTCTTTTTCTTCTTTCGTTACCTTAGTCAGTTTCTTTAATTCTTGATATACTACTTCCACTTCTTCATCTGACAATGTATCTTCCTTTTCATTCCATATATCGCGCACGGTCGCATAAGTACGGTCTCTTTTAATCACTTTAATATCCGGATTTTCCACTGTCACCTTTTTTAGCTCACATCGTTCGGAAAATACAATCAATGAAAACAATGGAATGTCTATTCCAAGATAATTTTCTAACCATTTCATATGTGTCTGATTTTGCTTTATCGGATTATAAAAAGAATGTTTTTCTTTATTCGGTAGCATCATTGTCCATTTATATTGATTTTCGCTTCCAAAAATCCATCCTGAGTAATTTTTACTTTCAATCAAGAAAATTCCCTTCTGGGTAATAAACAAAACATCTATTTCCGATGTCTCGTTATTATCTTTTGGAATATATACATTTCGCAATACCTTTCCCTTTCTGCCTAATAGATTTAACAATTTCAACTCACGCGCTGTATATGCCTCTCCTATTTTTCCATTTACTGCATCCTTGCCTCCCATGGCATCTATTGTCTTATCTACTACTTTGTCTAATATGCAATCCAATAAACTCTTTCCCACTTATTTATCCTCTTTCATTTCACTCTCTGACATGGATTTAGTCAATAAAACATGTTCTCGAAAATAACCTATAATGACCACTACGTCTACCATCCCGCATTCATTGCATAGAATAAAACAACAACCTGCATCACAATTATCAGCGGCATTCCAACCGTAAAGTAGTCCTTTTGCGTCTTGTGTCGGAACAGATACATCGAAATAAGTCCTCCAACGGATCCGCCAGCAAAAGACAATCCCAGTAATGTCACGATTCTGATTCTGGAACGGTGCGCTTTCGCATTGGCCTTATCTATAGCAAACGCTATGAAAGTCACAAGATTCATAATTCCAAGATATATCAGCAGTATCCGGTGTTCTGCAAAGAACTTCCAAAATGCAAACGTAAAATGTTCTGCATGATGCCCTTTGAAAATCAACAGCACAATCACTTGGATGACGAAAACACATATAATAAACACCCGCGACATCATATTTTCCTTTTCCGCTTTCCTGTCAAAAAGTAAAATCATAAGCAGCATACCAGCAGAACCGCCAAGTAAAGATACAATCGTCACTACCACATCTATCTGTCCTCTTGCAGTATGTCTGTACAAAAGCATATTAATCAGATAAACCAATGCACCAATGACATTGATTGCCAGTAAATAATATTCTAATTTTCCTAATTCTGCCATTTTCTTCTGTTACCTTCCTGGAAAAGTATGATATTGAATACTTATTTTTCTGTCGTATTCGAGCATCATTCCACATTTAATCGTATCTACACCATCAATAACAACATCTGAAACGGAATTTTCTCTCTTGAGAAATCCGGTTTTTAAATCTTCCAGTTTCGATACATAAATCTGTGTGAAACCTATATCTACCAATTTATCCGCCAGTGTTTTGTACCCAATATTCATCATCTTATGTTTGGAGTATGGAAAGGCAAATTCCTTCTTGGTATGAAAAGTAATGATGATTTCTGCATCAAACGAAATCTGTTCACCGGCCTCCACCCATGATCGGCCATCTACCACAACCTGTTCCACTTCACCCACGAACTTATTAATTCCTGGGTAAATATCTTTGATTGCGATTGGCTTACAGTTAGTTATTGAATCCAGCATCTTCCAATTTTCCCACAACCCAGTTCACGTTTTTGCCTGCCAGCTGATTTGTGGAGTAAGCAAACTCCAGATTCTTCTTATTAAAGAACATTGCTTTCATACGCTTTTTTCTACGCATTTTTTTCTTTTGTTGTTCAGCGTATTTTTCTTGCTCTCTCTTTTCCTCTATTCTCTGTGCTTCTAAACGTTCCGCTTCTTCCTGTCGTGCCTGTTCTTTTGCTTTGGCAACCCCTTTTTTGATAGCCGAAGTCCCAGCCTTGAATGCTGCGTCCATCAATATCTCAGTAATCCCCGATACAAAATCCTTTTCTTCAGACATATCAGACTCATTTTCACGCTCAGAAAAAGAATCGTAGCTCACAGTATCTCCATATTCATCCTCGAAGTATCCGCTTCCATTGCTATTCCGATGCCCCGTACTACCATCCGCTCCGCGAAAGCGTCCAGTTCCATCTGAGTATATATGTCCTTCGCTTCCATCTGCTCCATAATAGTATCCGCTTCCATCTGGGTAAATCTGAGCTTCACTTCCATCTGCCCCATGAAAATAACCACTGCCGTCAGAGTATATCTGTGCCTTACTTCCGTCAGAACCGTGGTAATATCCACTACCATCGGAATATATTTGATAATCTCCATCTTCATCCTCATTATCTATAAAACCATAGTATTTTGAAAACAAAAATGCGCGACCTCTATCTTTTTCTTCCATATACTCACACCACACAGTCTTTTTACTTATTGTACTAAACAGATAAAATAATCGCAAGTAAATAGCTCAACCACCGGTTCAATGCATCCGCCCCACTGCCATGTTATCATAAACAGAGAAAATAACGGAGGTAACATATGAGTAAAGAAATTGTACTGAACGGGTGTGTAGAAATCCCGGATGATGAGTCAGAAGAAGCTTTCTGCGATGCTTTCATCGAGTTTGTAGAGAATCATGGCTGGTATTACGGTGGTGGAATTTATGAATATGACAAAAAAAGAGACGGAAATGTAAAATCTGGTAAGGAAGAATAGCCACTGCTGCTGCCGGATCTGATGACTCACCATGAAACCTACCGTGGATTTGACAAACATTTTCAATGTGATATGATAATCGTAATCGGGGCATATATTTGCGGATATATGCTTAAAGGAGCTAGAGAAATCTGGCTCTTTTGTTGAAAACACAGGATACATAATCAGTAATGCTTGCGTTGGTTACTGTATCTTTTTCTTTACTCTTTTTTTTAAATGTCAGTTTCGAAAATCGAAAAATTTTAAACTTTTGAAAGTAAAAAACTACGAAAGTGGTTGATACACACGATATTGCGGACTGGCTACTAAACAAATAGCTACAAAACAGGAGGTGTTACCATGAACCTAACAAATCTGAGCCGATACCTAAGCCTCATTCTACGGCACAAACCGGAGGCTATTGACATTACCTTAGATGAACATGGATGGGCGAACGTCCATGACCTGATTGATGGTATTGCGAAAAATAATCCAGGATTCGACATGGATGTACTGGAAGAAATTGTGCGTACAGACAATAAACAGCGTTACTCTTTCAATCCCGGCAAGACATTAATCCGTGCCAACCAAGGGCATTCCATTCCCGTTGACGTAGAATTACCTGAGGCAGAACCACCGGAACTACTCTTCCACGGAACCGGAGAAAAATATGTAAGTTCCATTCTGCAGCAGGGACTAATTCCGAAGAGCCGATTGTATGTCCATCTCTCCAAAGATATTGATACAGCAGTAAAAGTTGGAAAAAGACATGGAAAAGAGGTCATTTTTCAGGTAGCGACCGGGCAGATGTACCGTGATGGATATAAATTCTATTTGTCAGTCAATGGTGTCTGGCTGACAAAAGAAGTGCCTGTAAAATATTTACAAAGGCTGTAACGGATCTGGCAGCTACATGTAACAGATAAGAATTATATTATAATGGTTCACCGTTATAGTATCGAACAGTAATAGGGAGGGATATTATGGGAGATACAAGTATTATTGCACGACGTCTGCGGGATGGTCATGTCCAGTATGGATTTTCCGGAAATGGCGGTTATTTTAAAAACGTGGGATTCCGGCTTTCGCTCTGGTATCAGGAACCGGATGACGTGGAATACCTTTTCGGTTTTGGCCAGACAAAACTAATTGGTCAAAGAGGCAGCGAAAAAGGCGGTGAAGAATGGTCCCTCACACACAGACTGACGGATGAGCCTTTCTGGCTCGGACAATCTGAACGAAATATTTTCAGTAAGATAATGTTCATTGACTACGGCTACTTTTATGACCTGGACAACAAATGGTATTATATCATCCCAGGTCCATTCCGTATTAAAATGCCATGCGTTCTTGTGGAAACACATCTGGATGACAAAGATTATGAATCCGATTTTCGTAAACAGCTGATTGATGATATCCTGCGTTATATTTTCACAGATTATGTAGAGAAAGATGTTGAATTTCAGGCTTTCCTTGCAGAAAAAGAGCTGACACCGGAAAAAATCATGGACGATATTAAAGAGGACAACGGCCTGTTGTCTGACCTCAAATTTTTTGATTACCACAAATCTGTCTTTCGTTACTTCGATGACTGGATTGTTGTTGAAACAAACGAAGATGAGGATGAGGTTATTGGTTTTATTATAAAAAAGAAAACAGAGAAACACATTGAAACCTGTGAATGGGGAACAATGCATCTGCCGCTTCATATGCCGCGCCTGACAGAATTTGATGAAAAAGCATATGTGGATGGTGTACGTACTGAAGCCATGGATGAACTTATGGATGTTGTTAAGCGGCTCAGATCCGGCGAGACGCCTGAACAGCTTGCGGGCGATGGAGTTGACGAGGCACTACTATCCCGTGCGTTGAAAATCGTGTAACCACCTGTATATTATAACAGAACCCGACACACCTCTCTTTGATGCGAACCATGCCAGGCTATGAATTATGAGTGGGATTATGATTCTTGGAATTATATTTATGATTTGTTAAAACTGGCTATGGATATCGCAAAAGTATTTGGGACTACAAACAAAGAGTTAAATGAATTGATGGATTTCATCTCAGCTCAGTTTTTCCTCATCTGTTCAAAATGGAAACAGGCATTCGTAACTGACGAGATAAAATTTTATTGTTAAAAACAGAACATTACAAAGAGCCGGACATCGTCCGGCTCTTATTTATTCCATATAGACTTTTTCTAGCCCATCTTCCTTCTACCCTATCTTGTAATATCCACCTGCTTTTCCTGCTTTTTCTCTTCTTTTGGTGTCCAAGCTTTTGCAGGTTCCCGTTCCCGGTCTTCCAAACCTCGGTCCAGTTCTCTTGCCTGTTTACAAAGCCCATCTATTGTCTGGTTGAGTTTTTCAAACAGTTCCTTATCAGATGCCACATGCTCACTGCCAAGTCTGTTGAAATCGTCATTCACATGGACATTTGCATACGCCTTATCGGCAACACCTGCTACCTGCAGTCGGTCATCAACATATTCCTGCAGAATATTCTTCTTATATCTTTCATCACTTATTGCATACAGGATTCTGCGACGTTCTTCCATTTTGCTACTAATCTCATCAATATTCTGCTCTACTGCTGCCTTCATGTCGTCCAAATTTTCACAGTGGTTAAGATGCGTAATATTGTCATACAGACGCTTTACAGAGTCAATACTGGTCATCCATTTGTCGTCGTTGGAATAGCAACATAGGATATTTTCTACCATTCGTTCATCTTTTCTGTCATGCTTATACACTCGGCAAAGCGCAGAGCATCGGATTTTCTTACTCTTACTGATAGAAAATTGTACATCCACACTGTAACCGTGCAGATCCGCTGACTTCAGTTTTTCTTCCATAAACTTTTTCAGTTCTTCTTCCATCGGCAACGGTGTCCTCTCTTTAATTCCAATCCAGATATCGACGGAATGTTCCTCATCTTTCCAAACGGTGACGTCCTTGATATCATCCACCACTCTCTTTGCAAACTGGTCGGCTGATTCATATGGCAACTGCATATTTCTCACACTGACACCATCTTTTACTTCCGGTGACCCTTTCACATCCGGGCGGTATACAATAATCTTGTCATCCACCTTTATTTGTAGGACAGAATTTCCATCGGGTTCACTTTCATCCATGACAGCAATGTTCATTCCACGCAAATCATCGGATTTTGCTATCTCAGTCTTGATTTTTTCTGCAATAATTTCTATATCTTCTCTCATATTTTCCTCCTTCTGCCGCGTTGTCGGCTTTATACGGAAGATACATGGAGCGGATTTGTGTGGTAGGAGGTTCGGCGGATCTGAAAAAAGGGATTATGTGGAGACATGATTAAGGATTGTGTGGTATGATAGATGCAAATATAAATCGAATTAGTGAGAATAACTATATACCATGAAGAAAATAAATATAACAAATCGGAATTTTGCTTTCGATGACCAGAATGAAAATCATTACCGTTGCGCCTGTTTTCACAAGCGTTGCGTGACATAAAAAGAATTCTATTTTAATATCAAAGTATCAAAAACAA
>NZ_CAKRAS010000081.1 GCF_934295145.1 uncultured Eubacterium sp.
AAGTAAAGCGGACATTCGCAATCCGCTTTCGCTACTTGCTCATGAACGCAGTCGCTTTGCGACCTGTCAGTGGGAGCTTTTAACTCCCACTGACATAAGCATCCCCCTACCCACCGCTTAGTGCTCTACGCACTTGAAGCGGGGGAATGCTTATTCTGCGTTCATATACTCCACGATGGTATCCCAGATGGTATTTTTCTCATATCCGAGTTTCCAGAAAGATGCTCCAGCCAGATGATTGTCCTTCATCACATCCAGCTTTTCTCCAATGGATTTCTGATCCTCCACCCAGATTTTATACGTCTTGCCGTCATACTCATACTCTGCATAATATTGACCACAATCATCCAGCCACTGAAGTGTTACCTCATTTGCTGCCACGCGGGTATCTACTTCACTCATGCCCACAGCTTCGCTGCTGATGGTGTATCCCCGCTCATTAGCCGCCTCATCATCACTTGGATTGGATTCATCCACCGGTGTCAACTCCCAGACTCTCGTGTAGAACGGAATTCCAAGAATCACCTGCTCAGCAGGTACTTCCTCCAGTGTATCAGCAATACCCTGTTGTACATATCCGATGGATGCCACGGAACCTTCATCGGATCCGTTGTAATGCTCATCATAAGCCATGACAACCACATAATCTGCAAATACTGCCTGCTCCGCACGATCATAATAAGAATTGTAAGATGCCGGCACATAATTGTCCACAGACAGCACCAGATCGTTATTTTCACACTTGATGGACAGTTCACGGATAAACTCCAGATAACCGTCCGCTGCCTCTGCCGGAAGCAGTTCAAAATCCAGATTGATTCCATCCAGATCAAACTTGATTGCCTCGGCCACCAGGTTATTTACCAGATTGTCCCTGCTGGATGTCACACTGAACACACTGGTGTCATCCACATCCTGGTTCTCCAGATTGCTTACCAGTCCCCAGACTTCCACACCCTGCTGATGACAATAAGTTACATACGCCTGGTTGCACAAAGATGCAATGCCACCCTGATCATCATTCAGATAAAACCAGGTCGGAGAAATGACATTCACTCCTTTTGTCTTGCCAAGCACATCTGCCACATTTGCATTTGCAGACTGATTTGTCACCTGATGCCATGCCATATTGATGGTTTTATCTTTACTGATATGCGAAAATACAGGTTCCGTAAAGTTATGGTCATACAATACATCCTGCTCTCCGCCAAGTGCTTTTGTCTTCACATAACCGATAAATCCATCCTGGCTGCATACCTTGCTCCAGGATCCCGCGGTGTCAAGCACTGTGACAAGATCTCCTTTTTTCACATCTGCCAGAATCGGACTTTTGACGCCGCCCTTTTCCCGGATTTCTGTCTTTTTCTTAATACTCTGATAAGTCACCTCATCCCACTGGTCCGAAATAACCACGCGGTTTGGATCGGTATAATATTCATAATGAATGTCTGTATATTCTTTTACAAAACTCATGGACAGATACATCTCGCCATCCCGCTGGATCGCAATGATATGGTCTGCTGTCTGCGCATCTTTTCCCAGGGTATAGGATGCGGTATCAACCGTAGTGTTGATCAGTCCATCCGGTGTCACATAACGCAAAACCTGCTCTGTGCTGTCCCAGTAAAAACGCTTGTTCAGATATTTATGTACGATCTGATAATCCACATACACTTCATCGTCCTGCACAATGCCTTTCTGCTCCATCTGCTCATTGTCAAATATGACAAACATTTCATCTTCCTGGCTCAGATTATAATGAGTTGTGTAATCTGCCCGCTCCTTTGAAGATGAATATTTTTTCAAAAAAGTTGTCAATCCAGCGATCAATGCGATCACAACGACCAATAAAACCACTGCCGCCACCAGAATGACTCTCTGTTTTCTTTGCCTCTGCTGCTGTCTTCCCTGCTTTCCTGAAGCCATCGTAAGCCTCCTTTGTCTCTTCTGCGATGTGTTTTTGCTGTCCTCAGTATACATGAAAAAAAAGGGCGATGCAACCTTTAGCCCCGCCCTTTTTTGCAGGTAAGATTTCTGTTTTTTGGTATTTGAGAATCCCCTGCCAATACTATTTTTTTGTTATCCTGTCAAATCTGACCTCGGATAATGCACCCCGCTGGAATACATAATCCCTCATGTAATTATTGTCTTCCCGGACACACATGGCTTCTGATACCTCCGCCGAATTACTTGGAAGTCCTTCCAGCCAGATTGAAATCCCCTGTTTTTCATAATTTTGGAGTTCGATCAGAAGAGTCTGTCCGGATAATGCATAATAATTTTGCTGCATATAAATACCTCTTCTCTGACCAGCGCGGAAGTAAGTTCGTGATATACAATCCGCCAATAACTTGTATTTCAGAATATTTTATTCAAGTCAAACATTCGCAAGACTCAGATAAACCCCTTCTGAAAATGCTGTGATATGTATCCTGTGTCTTTCTGACACTTACCCAATATTTGATTTTTGTTTGTTCTTCACTGCAGTTTTCCTCTTTTAAAACGATTGGGACACTATTCGTCTTTATCTTTCTTTTTACCTCCGTATTATTTTTTTATTGTGTTACTTTTATCCCGTTCATTTCTTCCGATTCAACTATAGCCTGCATGCCTCCCTTCTCCTTTTGTCAGTTCTGTGAAATTCACATATACTAACAAAAACATTTTTCTTTCATGTAGAAAGAGCCCCCGGCGCAGACAGTTTATTCTGAAAACACATAGCTTCCGCCAAATCAGACATACTAGCTAGAAACACGCCTGAATTTTCAAATTTCTTCTCTGCACAAAATCTTGGAAAACTTAAGAATCAGTCTCTGACAGTTGTCATAAGACCTTTGATCGATCAGTGGGAAAATCCCTTTGCTGCAGAAGCATCTGGTTAATGTACAGAATTTGTACGGATGCTTTAAGAACCCCATCAGAACTTTCGAACCTTTCTGATGAATCTGCCGCAATATGTGATTAATCTGTCCGCTTGCACGGATAACTCTTGTATTACTTATACCATAGTTTCATTAATAAATCAACTTAAATTATCATTTTAATTAAATTTTGTTATGCTTTTTACTTTTTGATACTTTTTTACAGAATCTTTATGAAAGGATGCTTGACGAAAAACGCAAGATTATATATACTTTTCTAACAAGTAAGGATGTGATAGCATGAAAATTGAAAAAATTAATGACCATCAGATTCGCTGCACTCTTACCAGCGAAGATTTGGCTTCACGCAATATTAAATTAAGTGAGCTGGCTTACGGCTCTGAAAAAGCAAGATCGCTGTTTCGCGATATGATGCAGCAGGCTGCAATGGATTTTGGATTTGAAGCAGAAGATATACCGATCATGGTGGAGGCTGTTCCTCTCTCATCGGAAAAAATTGTCCTGATCATCACCAAAGTAGATTCACCGGACGAACTCGATACCCGTTTTTCCAACTTTACACAGTTTGAGACTGATGAAGAAAACGAGGACGGACTTCTCTCCGATAATGATCACGACGTGAGTGATTTTTCACCGGAAATCGATGAGACGGCTTCTCAGTTTTTACAGCTTCTCCAACATCTCCGTCAAGAGCAGAATAAGGAGAATGCCGATGCTTCCAAAGCAAAACCTGCAGCACAGACACTGCCGACCAACATGGTTCGTATCTTTCATTTCCGCAATCTGGACTCTGCCATCAATGCAGCCCATGCACTGCACGGATTTTATCAGGGTAAAAATACCCTGTACAAAGATACTCAGGAGAACGCATACCATCTGATCGTACATCAGAGTCAGCACAGTGCCTCTGAGTTTAACCGTGTCAACAATATGCTCTGCTCTTATCTGCAGCCGGGCAAATACACAGCAGGCATTCAGGCGTATTTCGAAGAACATTTCCGCAAGATCATCAACGGAAATGCCCTGCAGCAGTTAAGCGAGATTGCTTAAACGAATCTCTGAATGGTTACAAAAAAAGAGCTGATCTGCCAAAATGGTACGAATCAGCTCTTTTTACTTTCCAGAAAATCTCAAATAAGTTTCTGTAAAGCAAATCTTTTTTGTGAAATTATATCTAAACCCTTGCCTTATGCTACAACATCATTGAGGCGGTCTACTAATTCCTGCGGCTCAATGCCATGCACCATAGCAGCCTGCTCGATTGTCTCCATCTGAGATGACGGGCATCCAAGGCAATGCATACCAATGCCAAATAATACTTCAGCAATGCTGTCGATATGTTCCTGATCACGTAATAATTCACCGATCATGGTGTCTTTGGTAATCTGTGCCATTTTATTGTACCTCCTTATTTTTACTAAGCGTAGTATAATACGTTTTCTTCAAATATGCAATCTTTTTTGAATCATCCGCCAATCTGTGACATCTTGCGGGTGTCCGCATCTATATGATCTCCAAAATGATGTTCCTTCGGCTTACGCGTAATTGCCTGTCCGATGGTCTGCGCCAGTTCTTCATCTGTACATCCGCTTCGGATCATGCTCCGCAGATCCACGCCTTCCCCGGAATACAGACAAAGTTTTAAAAATCCCTCCGATGTCAGCCGAATCCGGTTGCATCCGCTGCAGAACTTCTCGTGCACAGCACCGATCATTCCGATTTCACCGGCAAACCCCGGTGCGCTGTAATACACCGCCGGCCCGTTTCCAAGTTTTTTATCCATAAGATATGCACCCGGATAATGCGCAAAAAATTCTTTACGGATTTCCTCCACCGGATATGATTTATAGATTTCTCCATAACCGATTGGCATCATTTCGATAAATCGAACGGCCACGTTTTTCTGTCTCGCCCACTCAAAAAATGCCGGAAGTTCATCAATATTTTCTCCCTGCACCGGGACACAGTTGATCTTCATCGGAATGCCACTCTCGTAAGCAGTCTTGATTCCATTCATCACCTGCTCAAATACATCCTTGCCGGTAATTTCCTGATAACGCTCCCGCTGCAATGTGTCCAGACTGACATTAATAGCATCCAGTCCCGCCTCCTGCAATGCTGGAAGCTGTTCTTTTAACAATACGCCATTTGTGGTCAATGTAACCATATCTATTCCATCAATTTCATGAATCTCCTGAATCAGATCCGCACATTCCCGGCGCACCAGCGGCTCCCCGCCGGTTACCTTTACTTTGCTGATACCAAGATCCGCCAGCACCTTCACAATACGCACAATTTCCTCATAGCGTAAAATCCGCTCATGTGGCACAAAAGGAACATCCTCAGGCATACAGTATTTGCATCGCAGATTGCAGCGATCCGTAATCGATATTCTGACATAATCTATTTGTCTGTTAAAATGATCGATGATCATAGTATGCTTCCTTTCTTTTTAAACAAGAATGTCTACTACCATTCCTGCTGCATTTTTATAAACGGATGGATTTGCGCTTTCCTTTCCGCAATAAATCCGGAACGGTGTCGTACCCTTAATCGGTACAAAATTCCGTTTTGCATCTGCCCAGCTACTGGTATCACCTTTCTCCAACTGATCCTCGGAACGCTGATCATGCTCATAAGCCAGCATAAACCGATAGGCCGAAAGTTCATCCGCCTCCAACGCAATTTTTTCCTTATAATTATCATTGGTAAAAATCTGGAATGTCACCGAACCGTTTTCCAGTTCTTCCCGGGAAGGAATCTCCGGCAGATATTCCAACAACGCCAGCAACAACCAGCCGTGTCCTGTCACTTTCCGCAATCCGCCCTGACCTTCGTTCATATTATGATTATAATAGCAGTATTCTTCCTCCGCCGCAACATTTCCATATAATGCATGCAATTCTTCCAACGAATAATGGTAAGTCGCCAGTTCCTTTCCCAGGCGGATGATGCGAATATAAAACTCGCTGTCCGCTTCCTTCGTCTGCGGAACTTTTATCTCTTTCTTAGAAACAACCGGCTTTTCTGCTCCGGCCAACACACCGGCAAAATCTGTGATCACATTCTGTCCATCATAATAACCGATCTGCTTGTATGTCTCATCTGCCAAAAACAGCCAGATGGTATCCATAACTTTCCCGACCACATTACCGTCCTGATTCACAACCTGTAGATTTTTCAGATATTCCGGCGCGCATTCTGCCTGTTCCTTCCAGAATTCCACTGGAAGCTGAACCGCCGGTACTTTCCGACTGCTTCCATCCGAAAACTCCAGTTTCATCCAGTACATGGTTCCCGCCTGCGCGCTGTTCCACTCAAAAAATCGGCTCAGTGAAAAATAGCGGTTACAGCGCAGCCCTTCGCCACGTACCCAGAATCCTCGTTCTGTGCTTCCAGCCACCAGCATTCGGATTCCTTTGGCAAAATAGTCTTTATTTTTATCCTCCAGTCCCTGCTGTCCAAACATGATTGTGGGATGCGGATAGTATTTCACCGGTATACCGTTTTTAAAGAAAGAAATAAAAGCATCTCGCAGCTCCCGTCCGGTTGCCTTTCCACTTACAAGTTCCGGAAAATAATACCGTTTAGACTCTAATTCCGTCACAATAGACTCGAATCCATCCACACTTCCCAGTCTGATTTCTTCTGCCTCAGCAACTTCAGCTTCATCCAGATATCTCTGCAAAGGGAAACCATATCCCTCCTCAATATCTTTACTTTCGGCCTCTTCATGATTATCGTACACGGAAAAAAGACAACGTTCTGTTTTGTCCTGATGTTCCAGGTCATCACAAGTGTACAAAATATTTTTTTCAGCAGCACTGCCGCTGATAAATAGTCCTACCTGCGTCTCCCCGGGCAAAACCGTGACATTTTTGATTTCCATATTTCACTTACCCTTTCTGTAACTCCCTTATATATCCTATCTATATTGTATTTATTATCATACAATGAATTCGACGAGAAATGCAAGCCCCATATGGAAACAGGATCACTCTCTTTTAAATATGAAACGCCTTTCCTTTTGGTTCGATTGCAAATTCCATCTCTTTTCCAGTTATCGGATGTTTAAAAGCAATACGGCAGGAACATAATGCCACTGGACAATAGGCACCAGCTGCTGTTCCATACTTCACATCCCCATAAAGCGGATAACCCACATGCGCAAACTGCACACGGATCTGATGATGTCTGCCGGTATGAAGCCAGATATGCACCAAAGCCTTCTGTCCTTCTGCCCGTACTTCTACCACTTCATAGCTCAGTTTTGCCTCTTTTGCCTGCGGTGTTCCTTTTGCCACAACTGTGGATGTATTTGTCTTGCCATCCCTCAACAGCCAGTCACATAATTCTCCTTTTTCTGGTTGTGGTACACCAGCTGTAACTGCCAGATATTCTTTTTCCATACTGCGGTTGCTGACTTGTGCCGACAGCTTTGCCGCCGCCATTTTTGTCTTGGCAAATACCATCACTCCTTCTACCGGCTGATCCAGACGATGGATCAATCCGATATACGGCTCTTCTTTCTTTTTCGCACGGTAATTTTTCAGCAGGCTAACCATATCTGCCTGACCGGCACGAGCCGTCTGCACCGCAACGCCTGCCTCTTTGCGGCATACGATAACTGCTTCATCTTCATAAATTATTTCTGGTTGCTTTATTCTCATATTACATAAAACCTCATCTCTTTCACAAATAAGGCAGGCAGGATTTACGTACTTTCCTGTAAATCTGCCCGCCTTTATGATATGCAATTGTATTTTTAAAATATCATGACACTTTTGTTGCTCTACAGCTTGAATCTGTATCCCACACCCCAAATTGTTTCTATGTACTGCGGTTTTGCAGTATTAAACTCAATTTTCTCACGGATTTTCTTGATATGAACCGTTACAGTTGCAATGTCACCGATAGACTCCATATCCCAGATTTTTGAAAACAGCTCATCCTTTGTAAATACATGGTTCGGATTCTCCGCCAGAAATGTCAGCAGATCAAATTCCTTCGTTGTAAACTGCTTTTCTTCATCATTTACCCATACACGGCGGGCTGTCTTGTCAATGCGGATACCGCGGATTTCAATGATATCATTTTTCTGTGCAGTGCTTCCGATCAGGCGTTCATAACGAGCCAGATGCGCTTTTACACGTGCTACCAATTCGCTTGGGGAAAATGGCTTTGTAATATAATCATCTGCCCCCAGTCCAAGCCCACGAATTTTGTCAATATCATCTTTTTTCGCAGAAACCATCAGAATCGGTGTATTTTTCTTTTCACGGATCTTTTTACAGATTTCAAATCCATCTGTGCCAGGCAGCATCAGATCCAGGATAAACATGTCAAATTCCTGATTTAATGCACGCTCCAGACCACTTGTTCCATCGTTTTCTATCTCCACATCAAATCCACTCAATTCCAGATAATCCTTCTCCAGATCTGCAATTGCCTCTTCATCTTCTACGATTAAAATCTTACTCATTTGGTACCTCCTGATATTTTCGAATGACAAAGTACATGGTCGTACCCGTCTTTTCTTTACTTGTCGCCCAGATTTTTCCACCGTGGTCTTCGATGATCTTCTTTACGATGGACAGACCAATGCCGCTTCCTCCGGTGGAAGAATTTCTCGATGAATCTGTACGGTAAAACCTGTCAAAAATATATGGCAGATCTCTGGAAGAAATTCCTTTTCCGTTATCTTCGATTTCAACCTGAATGAAATCACCTACGTCTTTTATCCGGACATTAATCTGCCCTTTCTTTTTGTCCATGTATTTGATGGCATTTGTAACGATATTATTAACGACACGCATCAACTGCTCCGGATCTGCAATAATTATAATATTCTCATCTGCATAATTAAAATATGTCAGACCGATGCCCTTTGTCTCAAGATCCAGGCCGATTTCCTCAATGCAGTCATTAAAATAATCTGCCACATTGATTTTCTTAAAGTTATATGGGATACGATTCGTATCAATCTTGGAATACAATGTCAGTTCATTCAGCAGACGATCCATCTCATTTGCTTTGTTATAAATTGTCCGAATGTAACGCTCCTGCTTCTCAGGTGTATCAGCAACACCATCCAAAATACCCTCAGAATAACCTTTGACAGCTGTGATCGGCGTTTTGAGATCATGCGCAATGTTACTGATCAGAGCACGGTTTTCCTTTTCTGCCGCCATTTTTTCTTCGGTAGATTCCTTCAGGCGCTTACGCATCTCTTCAAAGTTCCGGCACAAATCTCCCATTTCATCCTGTTCATCATAATCAATGGTAAAATCCAGATTTCCTTCTTTGATATTTTTCGTGGCAATCTGAAGCTTTTTGATCGGTACCATCGTTCCACGGTAGATCCAGATTGTCATCACGCCTGCTGTCAACGCAAGGATCAGCAGGAGAGATACTCCGATATCAATCATCAGCCGCTTGATTTCCGGTTGAATACTTTCTGAGGATGTAATAATATAAACACTGCATTTATCATTATTATTGCATTCAAAGTCAACCTGCTTCAGCAGAGACTGGGCGTCGTTATCTACATAATAACCGGCTCCTGTTTCCTTATCCCCCTCACCATATGCCGGTAATTCTTCTTCCCACTGCTCATCACTGATCACAGAATCACCTTGATATCCGTTATATACCATAACGCCGTTTTTACAAAAAATCAGGTAGGAACTTTTCTCCTGTAATTTCTTATTTACTTTTGTCAGATAATCTTTTGATTCCAGTTTCTCCGGATCTGTCTTGGCCAGATTGCAGATTTCATCATATTCTGCCTTCGTATACCTGCTCATCAATTGCAGAGAATTTGATAATACGCCCTGTGTATCCGATGCTTCCAGCCCATAATTCTTCTGAATGGCTTTCGTCTGAATATGATACAAACCCAAAATGGCTGCTCCTGCCAGAGCAATTGGCAAAATAATAATAATGCAGAATGCAACGATCAAACGTGTCTTTAGTTTCATAGGCATCTCCTGATTGTTTCGTATCATTTACAGTAATACAACTGCTCACTGTTACTACACATTATAACACGTCTGCTGTTTAATTAACATTCTGCAATCGTAAAGTTTTTATAAACTACAGATGAAAAGTTCCTCAAAAGGTCTGAATCCACCTATACTTACATAAAGAACAAGAAAGTGTGCTATCACACACTTACGCGTTTAAAATTATCAATAGCACATCTTTCTTGCCCGCGCCGAGCACGC
>NZ_CAKRAS010000082.1 GCF_934295145.1 uncultured Eubacterium sp.
TCTGCAAATTAGCCCATAAATGTCCGTTAATTCGAATATCCCAAATATGTCTGTAAATTAGCCCATAAATGTCCGTTAGTTTGATAATCCTAAATATGTCTGCAAATTAGCCCATAAATGTCCGTTAATTCGATAATCCTAAATATGTCTGCAAATTAGCCCATAAATGTCCGTTAGTTCGATAATCCAATATATGTCTGCAAATTAGCCCATAAATGTCCGTTAATTCGAATATCCCAAATATGTCTGTAAATTAGCCCATAAATGTCCGTTTCTTTAAAATGAAAAATATTATTTATCTGAAATATGCATAAAAAAAATGCAGATTAAATAATCATCCTATAAATGTCCGTAAGTTAGTCTATAAATGTCTGTTTCTAAAAAATAAATAATTGAAAAATTTTATAACTGCAATAATTCCAACAATTCTTCTTTTGAAAATGATGCATTTCCAAGTGTATCGCCACTCAAAATCTGTTCCGCGAGTTCGGCTTTCTGCTCCTGCAGTTTAATGATATTTTCTTCAATACTGTTTTTGGCAATCAATTTATAAACCAGCACCCGGTTCTTCTGTCCTATGCGGTGTGCCCGGTCAGTTGCCTGATTTTGCACGGCCGTATTCCACCACGGATCATAATGAATCACAATATCTGCTGCAGTCAGATTTAACCCAGTACCTCCGGCTTTCAAAGAAATGAGAAATACCGGGATATCATCCTTATTAAATTCTGTGACCAGACGAATGCGCTCCTGCTTGGAGGTAGAACCAGTCAGCAAAAAGAACGGAATATCTGCTTTTTTCAATCTGTCAGCAATGAGATCCAGCATAGTTGTAAACTGCGAAAAAACAAGCAGCTTATGTCCGGATTCCGTAGCATTCTGGATCAAATCGATACAAAGATCCAGTTTTGCTGATCCTGCAGAATAATTCTCGTATAATAGAGACGGATCACAGCAAAGCTGGCGCAGCCGGGTCAGTTCTGAGAGAATCTGCAGTTTGGAATGATTAAATTCTTCCGGAGACTGTTTGGAAAGCAGTATCTGAAGGCGCTGTACATGGGCCTGATATAGTTCTTTTTGATCCCCTTCCATCGGTGCATACATATTTTTTTCCAGTTTGTCAGGTAAATCCTTCAGTACCTCTTTTTTCAGACGGCGCAAGATAAAGGGAGCAATCATTTTCTGAATCCGGTGCAGTGCATCTTCATCGTTTTGCTGCATGATCGGAAGTTCCAGTTCTTCCCGGAATCTGGAGTAGGAAAACAGATATCCTGGCATCAGATAGTCGAAAATGCTCCACAATTCTCCAAGTCTGTTTTCCACCGGAGTACCAGTTAGGGCCAGACGAAAACGGGAGTCGATCTGTTTGACTGCTTGAGCTGCCTTTGTGGTAGCATTTTTGATAAACTGTGCCTCATCAATAATCTGATAATCGAAGGAAATAGTCTGATAAAGTTCAATATCCCGTCTCAGCAGATCATAGGAAGTGATAAAAATGTGTCCTTTTCCATCGGAGGCGGATGTCAGAAGTGATTTTCGTTCGGAGGCGGTTCCTGCTACCGTAAAAACGGGCAGTTCCGGTGCAAACTGCTGGCATTCCTGCGACCAGTTATAGACCAGGGAGGCCGGGCAGACGATCAGCGTGTTTGCTGAAGTCTGTGCCATTTCTATATAATGTGCATACAAAAATACGATGACCTGCAGTGTTTTTCCTAGTCCCATATCGTCAGCAAGGATACCGCCAAAACCGTTTGCATGCAGGGTTTCCAGCCACAAATAGCCCTTCTTCTGATATTCCCGCAGGATTTTAACATATTTTTCCGGTACTTCGAAGTCACTGTCTTCCACGGTGCGCATATTACGAATCAGTTCACGGAAACCACGGCTTTTGTTTACCGGTACAGATTCGTCATCCCGAAGCTGTGCATCCAGATAAAGAGCGCGGAATTTTGGCAGGGATATATGGCCGGAGGCAAGCTGCTGTTCTGTCAGCATGAGTCCCTGCTGAAGCTGGACCAGCGTGTCGAGGCTACCCTCTTCCATCGTTACAAATTGTCCGGATTTCAGTCGGTAAAAATTTTTTTTGCGATCATATTTTGACAGTAGAAAAGCAAGCTGTTCCAGGTTCATACCTTCGGATTCCAGATTAAAATCAAGTAAATTACCGTTCAGTGATACGCCCAGAGACACTTTTGGCGGTTGTATCACCTGAATTTTTTTCAGGCGGTCCGAGATGTATACATCTGCAACGGCTTCGCATTCCATCAATCCACGGGTCAGAAATTCATAGATCATGCTGTCATCTTCCGCTATGGCTGGCAGACCAGACAGATCATCCATGGCATTGCAGTAACCGGAAATCAGAGAAGCTACTTTGGCCTCTTCCCGAATATTGCGGTTTTGCCGTATTTTCTCGGAATGAAATACATGATATTCCCGGTCGGAACCATAATCAGCCATCAGATCACAGGTGATAATATCTTTTTGCGGCAGATCCAGGTACAGTCGGAAAGATACCTCGTCCGGCAGATAGGTTTCCGGTGAAAAACGATTCATGGTGACATGATATGATTTTTTTAGTTCCGGAAGCATTTCCCGGGTAAAAAGAGGCAGATCCGATTCTGCGATAAAAGATTCTCCGCGGCACCATCCCGTCATACGGTCTTCAAACAGGTTGATGGCTTCGTGGGTACGGCGGCTGGTCCGATATATTTTATAGTCTTTAAAAATGTAATTCCAGTCACGGCTGGCAATGGATGGAACCGGTTCAAGGGACAGCTGGATGCCGTCTTCCACTGCTGTGATCTGCAGGTTTTTCTGGTAAATTTCAGTGGTAGGATACCAGAGTTCCTGCTTTTTTACAGAGGAATCCACCAAAGTACCGGTTTCAGAAATGGTATTGAGAAAGGCATCCAAAAGCTCATTTTTTAAGGTAAAATTGCGGATATCCGTGCTGTACCAGTAGTTATAATCCTGAAACTGACGGATAAAAAATTCCATCAGACCGCGGCTGCTTTCATCAAAGGCATTGAGCTGATGGACAAAGGCAAGTTGTTTTCCGTAACTGTGCATTTCAGTGTGCATTACATGCTGCACCAGCTCCGGAATATTTTTCACTACGTACATTTTGTCTTTTCCAATACGCAGAGATACCGAGGTGTTGTTATAATCCAGATGCAGTGTTGGCTCCAGATGGATTTTTCCCATAAGGGAACCATCGGTGATCATCCAGTTTTCCTGATTTCCAAACCGTTGGAGGATCTGTTGCATGCTGTTATCTGTACGATGTTTTGAAAATGGTTCTGCATAAGAGGTTTCTGTACTGGAATACGTAGATTGTTTTGCTGATGACGTGCTTTTGGCAGCTGCACTTTCAAACGAGACAGGTTCTGAAAATGGTGTGGAAACAGATTTTTCCTGATTGTGCATATAATAGAGCATCGTTGCCACACAATGTTTGCAGATACCGTCATAGGAGGAGAATGCAATGCAGGGACAATAGTACTCTACATCTTCCAACTCTTCATTGTCATCAAAAAAAAGTGTAATTTCTACATCATAATTTTGTTTGTTGCTTCCGCGCACGCGGGAACGTAAATTTAATTCCAAATCGCCATATATACCTTCTGATTCAAACGTGGAAAATTCCAGAATACCATTCGTACTCTCCAGAAGCTTTCCGCGGTAAAAAGTTTTTTCATTATCTGCCTGTTCTTTGATATCACGTTCTGTCCACATGTGCTGTGCATGCTCCTTTTCTTTGGTATGTATTTATAATGTTAGCTCTGAAAATTCAACTATAAACGAATAATTCTACGTATTTTTATTCTTTTTATTATAATATGATATAAAAAAAAGAAAAAGCTGTAAATTAAGCTTTTTCTTTAAAAATATAGTGAATCATATAAGAATACGATTTATCCCTCAAATACAGCTGCGGCTGCGTCTGCTGCGGAAGCGGCATCTTCTGTGTAGATATCAGCGTGAATGCTGTCTGAAAATGCCTGATTTACAGGAGCACCACCGACCATAATAGTTACTTTGTCACGGATTCCTGCTTCTTCAGTTGCTTTTACAACTTCGCCGAGCATTGGCATGGTAGTTGTAAGAAGCGCGGAACAGCAGATGATGCTGCAGTCGTTTTCGATAGCACATTTAACGAAATCCTGAGGATCAACATCTACACCGAGGTCAATGATTTCGATGCCTTTGCCTTCGATCATCATACGGACCAGGTTTTTACCGATATCATGCATGTCACCTTTTACGGTTCCGATACATGCTTTTCCAAGAGGTTCTGCTGCTTCTCCGGTAAGGTGTGGTTTTAAAAGTGTAGTACCGGCGTTCATGGCACGGGCTGCAACTAATACTTCAGGTACGAATACTTCATCGTTTTTGAATTTCTCACCGATGATGTTCATTCCGTCAAGAAGACCTTCCTTTAAGATGGTTATTGCATCAACTCCCTCGTCGAGAGCCTGCTGAACAAGCTTTGTTACCTCTTTTTTCTTTCCTCTCTGTAATGCAGATGAAATATCATTAATAATTGACATGTTGTATTCCTCCTCCTGTTTGTTCGCCAATCTGTTTCGGCGTACTACGCCCCTGATGTTACCTATCGGTTACCAAAATTTGTATTTAATATTATACCGTAAATAAAGGAAGTTGTAAAATGAATATTTTGAGGCATCAATACGGTTTGTTATATACAAAAAAGAGCTCCATTCATCAGTGTTTGCGGGGCTTGATGAATGGAACTCTTTTTTGGGGGTAATAATCAAAAGCAAATTTTCAGCTTTCTGATTATTAAAATTTTAAAGGAAGGTATTTTATCGGATTAAGATAATTTGTTGATTTGTGTAAGTGTATAATAGCACACTTTCTTGTCAGATCAACCGATTAGCAGAATTTATGACGTAAGTAAGCTTCTACGTAGCTGTCGTTTGTCTGCATTGCTTCTGTGAAAAGAGCTCTTGGATTTTTTCTCCATGCTTCTTTTAATGCTTCTTCTTTTTCTAATAATTTGCTTGTCAGGTTGTTAGTATTTAATACCTGCTCTGCGCTCATTTCCTGTGCTCTTGTATATAAACCTTTGAATAATGTCATGATTGTGTCCTCCTTTATATGTGAATGTTAATTAGTTCTTGTTTTCCTGTTGAGATTATTATATTATATATAATAAAAGAAGTAAAGCTATTGTATCTTAGGGATGTATTAAGTAAAACTTAATGATAATGTTTAGAAAGCATACATAGTACACAAATAGAGTTTTAATATTTGTGCACTATGTACAGATACCATGTTGAAGGAGGTTTTTATGGATACAGCGAGATATCAGGCATTTCTGATGGCGGCAGAAACCGGAAGCATCAAAAATGCAGCAGAGGAGCTGGGATATACACCATCTGGTGTCAGTCAGCTGATCAAAGCGTTGGAGGAGGAACTTGGATTTACACTTCTTTATCGAAGTAAAAAAGGGGTAAGCCTGACACAGGAAGGGCGCAGGCTGCGACCAACGATTCGTGAGATTCTGGAGTCGGAAAGCCGATTATTTCAGACAGCTTCTGAAATGCGGGGATTATCCATTGGTAATATCAACATTGCAGCATATCAGTGTCTGGCAGCAGTGTGGATGCCGTCACTGATCAGTGGATTTCAGAAAAAATACCCAAATATACGTATTCAGCTTTTTGAGGGCACGCAGCAGGATATTTTACAGTATCTGGATGATCGAACAGTAAACCTGGCATTTTTTAACTGTTCGGATACGAAAAATTATGACTGGCTGCCACTGATGAAAGACCGTATGGTGGCGGTTCTTCCGACGAATCATCCTATGGCAAAAAATGAATTATTTCCAGTGGAGGCATGCCGTTATGAACGTTTTATTATGCCGGAGCATGGACAGGATCAAGATGTATTTGACATGTTGGACGAAGTAAATGTCAAACCGGATGTATATTTGTCTACATTTGATTCATTTACCGCGATTGCCATGATTGAAAAGGGACTTGGAATCAGCATTATGAATGAGATCAGTATTCCGACCAGAACAAGCAGAGATATTGTGACACTTCCGACAGTACCTGAGCATTACATTGAAATGGGAATTGCATTACCATCTATTGCGCAGGCTTCTCCTGCAGTGAAGAAGTTTATTTCTTATGCAGTGGAATCAGGAATCTGCAGTGCAAATCCAGTGAGAGTTTAAATTTATATATTTAACATTTTATTGCCACTTTGATTACGCCGTCTCTTTTATTTTCAAAAAGTTCATAGGCTTCTTCAATTCTGCCAAGTGGATAGGTGTGTGTGATCAGCGCTTCTGTATTGATCTTGCCTTCGGCTATTAGCTCCAGCGTTTCTTCACAATCGCAGCCATCCACTCCTCCTGTTTTAAATGTAAGATTCTTGCCGTACATATCTGGCAGTGGTAAGGTCTGGGCTCTATCATAAAGAGCCACTACCGTCACAATTGCATTTGGTCTTGCGCATTCCCATGCCAGTCGAAAAGTAGATTCTGCTCCTGCAACTTCAAGAACAACATCCGCGCCACCATGATCGCTGTTTGTCTGTACAAAATCAAAACATTCTTCCGGAGAAACTGTAAGAACCTCCGGATAATGTTTTCTAATGAAATGCATACGATTTTCGTCTTTTTCACACATGATGATCCGTTTTGGATTCTTTAGCATAACGGACAGTAAGGTACAGATACCTGTAGGTCCGGCTCCAATGATCAGTACGGTGTCATCCTCTGTAATCTCAGAAATACGTGCTGCCCAATAACCGGTAGCAAGAACATCTCCTATAAATAAAGCCTGTCTGTCTGTAACTTTATCCGGAATCTTATTCAGTCCCTGGTCTGCAAATGGTACGCGGACATATTCTGCCTGACCGCCATCAATACGGCAGCCAAGAGCCCAGCCGCCATTTTGATCGATGCAGTTATTTACATACCCTTTCTTGCAGAAAAAACATTCTCCGCAAAAAGTTTCTACATTTACTGTCACACGGTCTCCAGGCTTCACTTTCGTTACAGCACGTCCAACTTCTTCCACGATTCCAACCATCTCATGGCCGACTGTAATGCCCGGAACTGCTTTTGGAACGCTTCCGTGCTTAATGTGAAGGTCACTGGAACAAATGCTTGCAAGTGTCACCTTTACAATGGCATCCCTTTCATGCATCAGCACCGGTTTCGGTTTTTCTATTAATTCAAATTTCCCTTTTGAAACATATGTATAAGTCTTCATTTTTTCCCCATTATTTTCTTATAATTTTCGCTACACTGGATTTTAAATATTATCGTTTTCCGTTCTTGAATTATTATCGAATGTTCCATTGCCAAATAATAAACAAGATAAGAAGATGCGCCGGATAAAAAGCATAGCAGAAATATTTGAACCATTTGCTATGGTATCCCTGCTTTTCATTATATAACCAGATTGGAATAAGCGCCAACAGTGCAAAGCTTTGTTGTGCAATCTCAAAATGATGTCCCAGGATAGTTACCGGATAATACAGATCCCCAAGCATAATTACATTCAAATAGTACATTCCGGCAAACTGTGCCACAAAAGAAACCCATGTTTTTTTTCGGAAAAAGTAAAAAAGCAATACTGTCAGTATTCCCGCTGCATTGTAATCTACCATGGTTATGATTCCAAGCAGATAATCTGTCAAAAGCACAAGACAAACTACAAGAAGCAGTATCCATTTCTTTTGTGTCTTTTTTGCTTTTTCAATAATCTGTATCGATACCAGACCTAATAGAAATGTCCATAGTACGTTTTGATGAAACGGGTAAAATACAGAACTTCCCATAATCAAGTTAAATGGTATTTCTGAAATTAAAGCAAATAGAAAAAGACGCTGCATATACTTTTTGATATTTGAAGTATAATAGCATCCTTCTGCAATCATAAATGCAAAGATTGGAAATGCCAGTCTTCCTATGCATGTCAGCCATTCCTGTGCCGGAAATAGTGTCGCCCATAAATGATCGCATAGCATAAATAACATTGCTAAAATATGCAGTGTAAATGAATTAATTCCTCTTTTTTTCTCCATATATTCTTCTCCGTCTATCCAATAAATTTGCCGTTCGTCAAGAGTGAGCAAGCTCTCTCTGACTCGCTTGCACTCATTATATCGTGATTTCATCACTCAATAAATTCGCCGTTCGTCAATCATGCAAGCATGTTGACTCTCTTGCGCTCATTATATCATATAAATACATTTTATCATCTTTTGATGTCGAATAACCATTATTACATTAAAAACATTTTGATGATCTTCTGAGAGCCACATAAGATATTAAAAAGTTTGCGAGCCAACCAGCTGGTACTGCCAGCCAGACAAATGAAATGCCAAAACGCGGTGCAAAAATCAAAGCAACGGACAGACGAATCGTGAGGTTCACCATGTTTGCAATGAGGAATGGACGCATGATTCCAAGTCCACGAAGAACTCCGTCTGTTGCCATCTTAATCCCCATGAAGATGAAGAAATAGCCCAGCCATCTCATATAATCTCCAGACACCTGATATGCTAAAGCAGTTCCATCTTTACCAAGAAATAATGTAGAAATTTGAGTGTGCAGTGTTTCAATGACTATGAAAGCAATGACTGCAAAACACAAATCTAACACTAATGCAGCATGATACCCTTTTTTGATACGTTCGATTTTCTTTGCCCCAAGATTTTGGGAAACATACGGTGAAACTGCATTTCCGATAGATACAAATATCAGTGAAAAAACATTTTCTACCCTCATCGTTGCAGCATACCCTGCGAGCGCCTGTGTACCGAAGGGATTTACAACTGCCTGCACGATCATCATACCGATAGATACTGTAGACTGTTGGAGAACTGAAGGAACAGTAATCCGAAGCATGGAATGCAGCTCCCGACAGTCAAATCGGCGAAAGGAGCTCTTATACTGTCGCATCCGATGGAAGAAAATGAAAAGCGAAAACACAGCGGAAATTCCCTGTGCTATAAGAGTCGCAAGGGCGGCACCAAACACACCGAGACCAAGGCCAGCTACCATCCAAAGATCCATAAAAATATTTAAGATTGACGAGAATATCAGGAGTCCTAGTGGAATTTTTGATTCGCCTATGGAAGTGAACATCGTTGAAAGAATATTGTACATAAACAAAAATGGAAAGCCTACAAAGTAGACCCGCAGATATAATACTGCACTATCCAGTATATCGCCAGGAGTTTGTAATGCACTCATCATCAAATGAGAACAGCAAAATCCAAAAATACCAAGGACTATGCTTAGAATTAAAAAGCTAAGCAAGGATGTTGACACGATGGTTTTCATTTTTCCATATTCCCTGGCACCAAAATAACGGCTCACGAGCACACCGGCACCGATACCGGCTCCCAAAGCCACACAAATGAAAACATTAGTTAATGCTGCGCAGGCACCGACAGCTGCAAGTGCGGAGGAACCAACAAATTGTCCGACGATAATGGAGTCAGCCATATTATATATTTGCTGAAAAAAACTTCCGAGAATTATTGGAATTGCAAAAACAGTCAGCGCTTTTAGAGGCGCGTCTGTGATTAAATATTCATCTTTTGACATAATTATATCCTTCCGGTGTTTCTTGTGCACCTTGTGGCGCACGCTTCTAATGGGTAAAAGTCCATAATACTTTAAATAGAATATCCCATATCGTAGGCTTCTTGAAAAATACTTTGATCCTTAACCAATCCAGCATCCATCACGTTTGCTGCATATATCTTTCCCGCAATCTTGTATTCTTCCAGATGCTCTACAAAACCATTCAGATCACCAAGCGATCTTTCAATAATGTCCTCACCCAGACCAGCTGATATAATATAGTAAACTTCTTTTTTTCCAAGATGCTGCCAGATTGGATAAGTACGGTCGATAAAGGTCTTCATCTGGGCACTGATTCCATAAAAATAAACCGGAGTAGCCAGTACAAGTACATCTGCTTTCTGAAACATTT
>NZ_CAKRAS010000083.1 GCF_934295145.1 uncultured Eubacterium sp.
TATAACTATAAATTTTTCAAAGTCATTAAACATGATAAACAACATTTTTTGCCTTGTCAAGTTTTTTATAATTGCGAGTACCCAAATCCATTTACCATGGCTTCAATGGCAAATCCTTTTTTGCAATACGGACATTCGTCTCTGCCAAAAGCCTGATATCCTGGCACATCATCTGCAGTAAATACAGAATGTACTTCCATGCCGCCAACTTTCTTTACTGTGCTGAAAATAGAAGAAATGCCGCGCACGATTCCACCGTAATACTGTACGCATTCCTGACTTCGCCGCACGGTTAAACCAGTGGTCGTGGTTGCCAGCAGCAGAATGACGTTTTTGCCTTTGATCGCCGGAATTGTGTTATCACGGAAAATCAACTGATTGTTTGCATTGTACTCCGGAGTAACTATGTAAATCGTATCGTGCAGGTTTGTGTTTCGGAATCCGCGTTTTTCAAATTCCTGAGCCAGATATGCACCGACCACTTCCGTACCATCCATGCAGACAATTGTGTCAACCACGGTAGAATTCACATAATCTCCTGCCAGACTTTTTGCTACTTCCTGCGCCTCGTTGGCACGGGTTTTCAAGCTTGTCATATCAATGTAAAAATTGATATGGGAATGGCTTGTGGCAAAATGTCCCGGAATGGCATGCAGTGCCACATGATTATTGTTTCTCGCATACAGTTTTACCATTCTTGATTCCATAGATTCCATCGTAAAATCCCCCTCTTACGTTTTATTATCTAATAATGTGTCCGAGTACCCCATAAGAAATCAGTGTCATAATTACAGCTGCCAGACAAATTCCAATCAGAATCGCCTTGAATGCTTTCTTGATATCCATATCAATCAGAGATGCAACCAATGCTCCGGTCCATGCCCCGGTTCCCGGAAGCGGAATACCAACGAATAAAACCAGTCCCCAGAACTCATATTTTTCGATCTGATCACGTTTCTTCATTGCTTTGTTTTCCATCTTCTCAACCAACGGACGGAGCAGCTTTGTTTTTTTCATTGCTGCAAATATCTTTTTGATAAAAAATAAAATAAACGGAATCGGAATAATGTTTCCAATTGCGCTGATCAGGATTCCTTTCCACATCGTAATCTCAAGCAGCGAAGATGCCAGGATACCGCCTCTCAGTTCCAGAATCGGAAACAGTGAAATAATAAACACGACCGCTTCCCTTGAAATATGCGCACCTAAGGTACTTGTAAACCAGGTTACCAGACTTTCCATAAAATCTAAAATCCTCCTAATATCATTCTCATCTTACATTCTGCATTATTTTACACTATTTTTTCAGAAAAAGATATAATGATTTTCTTAATATTGTGCAAGCCTGTCACGTTTTCTATCTTTCACCCTCATGCAAGCATGAGCAACAGCTGATCACATAAAATAAATGAACTAAAACAACCACGCTATAATCTGCCGGTTTCTTTCAGATACTTTTCTACTTCTGCCAGAAACTCATCCATCTCGGCATCTGTTCCGATTGTGATCCGCAGATAATTGTCAATCCGCGGCTTTTTAAAATAGCGGACATAAATATCTTTTTCTTTTAATTTTTCAAATAATTCCTCTGCCGGGCAACTCTTGTGTGATGCAAAAATAAAATTGCTCTTGGAATCACGGAAGGTAAATCCAAGTTCTGTCAGACATGCTTTCACACGTTCTCTCGTCTGAATGATCTTATGTAATGTTTCCTCAAAATATGCCTGATTTTCAATGGAGGCCACACCGAGGTCCAGTGCTGTCTGATCCATGGTATAGGAATTAAAGGAATATTTTACATCATTCAGATATTTGATCAGTTCCGGTGACGCCATGGCATAACCAATACGCATGCCCGCCATGGAACGTGATTTTGAAAATGTCTGAACCACGATCAGGTTGTCATATTTTTCCAGTAATGGCAGAGCTGTCTCTGCGCCAAAATCCACATAAGCCTCATCAATGATCACGATGACATCCTGATTGTGCTGCAAAATATCCTCGATCATCGTCTGAGATGCTTCCACACCGGTCGGAGCATTCGGATTCGGAAAGATCACGCCGCCGTTTTCTTTATAATAATCCTCTTTGCGGATATTGAAATCCTCATCTAACGGCTGTGTCTCATACGGAATGCGAAATTCCTCTGCCCACACATCGTAAAAAGAGTAGGTAATATCTGGAAACAGGATTGGTTTTTCTCCATTAAAAAAGGTCATAAAACACATGGCAAGAACGTCGTCGGAACCAACACCGACAAATATCTGCTCCGGTTTTAAACCTTTTTGTTTTGCGATTGCATTCACCAGGCGGGTGCAGGCCGGATCCGGATAGAGTCTCAATCGGTCAGGATCCAGATTTTTTAAGGCTTCTGCGACACCCGGGGCTGGTGGATACGGATTTTCATTTGTATTTAATTTAATCATGCGTTCCTTATTTGGCTGTTCACCCGGAACATACGGAACTACTTTACGAATGTTCTTTTCCCATGCTTTTGTCATCACTTTTTACTTCCTTCTACAGTTTTCTACACTGTACCACACTAAAGTGTTTGTTGTAAAGAGTTTTTGGGGATATAAAGCGAAATCAAGGACGGAGTTCGCATTCATATATTAAATTAAAATCCCTTTTATGCACGTAACAAAAGCAGCGCATGTTCCGGTATCGTGATGCGTACCTGCTCATGCTGCGCAAGCTGTTCCGCTTTTTCTTTGTCCATCAGGATACGCAGTGACATTGCATCCTGATTATATTTCAAAACCAGTTCGGATTCAAACTGCTGCTCAAGCAGACGATCCATCTGCATAATGGAACTGTTTTTCACTGGTTCTAAATCCTCTGACACCTCAATATAATGTGCCCGCACGCCAACGAAAGTAATGTCCTCCGGAATTTCTTTTTCCAGTTCGAAACAAATGCCCCAGTCCGGTACTTCCAGCTGATGTTCGGACAACCGTTTTGCCGGCACAATATTTCGACATCCGGATATGCGGGCTGCAGCTTGTGTCACCGGATTTGCAAAGAATTCTTTTTTTTCCTGAACGGTCTCAATATGACCTTTTTCCAGTACGCAGATACGGTCACACAGATGATAAACTTCATCCCGGCTGTGAGATACGAAAAGTACTGTTTTTCCGATTTCGGAAAGCAGACCCTGTAATTCTTCTTCCACCTGCCACTTCAGAAAGCTGTCAAGCGCTGACAATGGCTCATCCAACAGCAGGATTTCCGGCTGTGCCGCCATCATACGCGCCAGAGCCACACGCTGTTTCTGTCCACCGGAAAGCTGCCTGGGCAGATGATGTTCCAGACCTTCCAGACGAAAACGGCGCATATAATCCTGCACGATCGCTTTTTCCGGTTTCTTTCCCATACCCGCCATAATATTTTTCTCAACAGTCATGTTCGGGAACAGAGCGTAATCCTGAAACATATATCCGACCCTTCGCTTCTGCGGAATCAGATTGATTTTTTTCTCAGAATCGAATAAAGTACGCCCGTTTAACACAATTTTTCCCGCATCCGGTGTCTCAATTCCGGCAATACATTTCAATGTCATACTTTTTCCGCATCCGGAAGCACCCAGCAAGGCAAACATTTCCTCTTCTGCGGAAAACGCAACATCCAGACCAAAAGATCCTATTTTCTTTTTAATTGCTACTTCTATTGCCATACTATTCCTTTCACAACACACATTTCCCCATTTTTTTCAAATCTGATGAAACACTTTACCTATATCAGTTATTTTTTTATAAACAGCTGCAGGGGACGTATTTACCAACTCTGTGTGTTCTTCATGTTTTTACCTGCCACAAGGTTCATTGCAACGATGATGCCGAAGGCGATGGCCAGAATAATGATAACCCACACGCCGGCCGTCAGATAATCACCATCCTGAATAACCATGGCGATCTTCTGTGAAATCGTTGATGTCTTGCCAGGGATGTTACCCGCAAGCATAGAAGTCGCACCATACTCACCAAGTGCTCTCGCAAAGGTCAGGATTGTTCCGGCAATGATACCAGGTCCTGCATTCGGCACTGCCACTTTCCAGAAAATCTGTAGTTCAGACATACCAAGTGTCCGTGCCGCATAGATCAGATTGGCATCCAGCTGTTCAAAAGAAGCTCTGGCATTTCGATACATCAGGGGGAAAGAAATGACCGTTGCCGCAATGATACAACCAAGCCAGGTCTGAACAACTTTAATTCCGAACTGGTCAAACAAAAACATACCGATCGGACGTCGTTTACTAAATAACAGCAACAGAAAAAAGCCGGCAACGGTCGGCGGCAGAACCATCGGCAATGTCAAAAATCCGTCTGCGATGGCTTTCGCACGCTCGCTGGCATGAACGACTTTTCTTGCTGCAAATAATCCCAGAAAAAAGGAAATAACCGTTGCTACAATTCCTGTTTTAAAGGAAATGAACAACGGTGTCCAATCCAGATTTTTCACAATTTCCATAATTGCATCCATATATTTTCTCCCTATGCTCCGGCCATATATCCGGAGATATTTTTCTTACACTCTAGCCGTAAATCATTTTTAAACAAAAACTATTTCCATTTGTTATATTCAGATAAAAACCGACCAGCTTTCGCCGCCCGGGTTCTACTTATATCCTACTTAATTTCCAGGTCTCTTAATTTCAAAAATATCCATGACTTTTTTACAAAAAAATTATCCATCGCCATTGATATCATTTTATTACATGCTCCTGAACTATATACACAACTTAGAAGAAAGACCTCTGGCTATTTTTTCTCGGCAAGCGATTGTTAGCTGACGAGACAAAATCGCCAGAGATCTTTTTCATAGCATAAAGTTTAGCCACAAAAGAAACTAATATTAGTCTTCTACGTTTGTATCAAAGTAGAAGCTGTCAAAAATAGCTTTTGCTGCATCAGATTTTACAAAGTTTACAAAATCCAGTGCTGCTTTCTGCTCTAACTCATCTGCTTCATCATTTTTAACCTGAGCGATCGGATAAATAACATTACCTGTCATATCATAACTGATAACCTGAAGGATATCAAGTTTGTCCTCAAGACCATATGTATCAGAGTAGTATACAGTACCAACTTCGTTGGATCCTTCTGCTACCTGAGTTTTAACTGCACTTACATTACCGCACTCATTGATTTCAACTCCACCAAGAGCCTGAGAAATCACATCTGTCGGGATTGTTGATACATCATCTACAGCCTCCAGCATACCTGCATTTACCATAGCCTGACGTGTGTACTTACCAACCGGAACGCTTCCGTCTGCCATTGCGATACTCTTTGCTTCTTTCAGATTCTCAAGACCTGTTACAGCTGTGCCGCTTCCTTTGTATGTGATAACTACAACCTGGTTGTTTACTACGTTATGACGAGTTCCGTCTACTACTAACTGATCGTCATTCTGTAAGGTATCCATCTGTTTCTGAGCGGCGGAGAAGAATACGTCACAAGCTGCGCCTTCTTCAATCTGTGCAAGCAGTGTTCCTGAACTGTCGTAGCTTGGTACAACTTTTACGTTCGGCTGTGTCTCATTATATTTCTCGATTACTTCGTTTAATGCGTTCTCAAGACTTGCTGCTGCAAATACAGTGATTTGTGTGTCATCAAGCTGATCTGCGCTCTCCGGTGCTGCTTCAGAAGCATCTGTCTGCTCTGCTGCCGCAGATGTGTCATTTGCTGCCCCCTGATCTGTGTTCTGACTACCGCATGCTGCCATGGAAAGAACCATAGCACCTGCCAGCATTAAGCTTACCACTTTCTTTTTCATTTCACTTTTCTCCCGTTTTCTTTTCGTTTTTGTCATGTTTTGTCATGTTTTATATGTTTTTGTTATACTATAGTTCCTTTTGTTTGTCAAGTACATTGTTGGTATTTATTCGGTATACCATTGTTTGTAAAGCGGACATTCGCAACTTGCTCATGAACGCAGTCGCTTTGCGCCCCGTTCAAAAAAAACAGCCCTACCTAATAGAGCTGTTTTCCCATATCACTGATATCATAGCCAGACATCATTTCTGCTTCTTTCTGAAATTCCTCTGATCCGATGATATTCAGCAGATTCTGAAATTCTTTTCGTTTCAAATCCTTTTTCCGAAATACGATATCATAACTCTCCTGCTTCAATGGGAGAAATTGAATGCCTTCCATCTGCCGGGCTGATTTTTCGTTTCCGATTGCCACATCTGCCGTTCCCCGCAGCACATTGGTCGCTGCGATCAGATGGGAAGATGCAATATCTTCATATCCGTGAATACGATCCGGATCAATATCCAGCTTTTTGCACATTTCATCAATAAAGATGCGGATTCCGCTTCCCTTTTCCCGGTTGATCATCCGCACATCCTCTCTGAGCAGATCCTCGAATTTCTGAATATTTTTCGGATTTCCTTCCTTTACATAAAATCCCTGCCAGCGTTTCAACAAATGAAACACTGCCACCTGTTCTCCCGGCAGCATGCGCTCTATATACGGGAGATTATAGGTATCTGTCGCCCCGTCCCACATATGGCAGGTAGCCACATAATTTTCATTCTGATACATCCGGTACAGACCGCTGTAACTTCCCATCGGGGAACGGTACACCTGCGTATGTCCGTCACTTTGACTGTTATACAGAGCACAGAGCACATCCAGCAGCTGATCCTGTCCGCAGATTACGATATTCTCCGGAGACTCCGTTTCCGGCATCACTCCCATATATTCATAGACATCCTTCCGTGCGATCCGGAACTGCTTTCCCATTTTCGTAGCTTTCAGATCCCCACGCTTGATCATCTCATAAACGGTATTCTTCTTTACCTGTAAAATTTCCGCCACTTCCAGCGGTGATAAAAACTGTTCATCCATACGATTTCCTCCCCAGTAGCTGTATCGTTATGATAATGCAAAAGACTTACCTGCTTTCCCATCTTTTTTCCTGTAAAACCACGTATATATGCCATATATACATCTCTTTGCGTATACGCTAAGTATAACTTCTGAAAAAATGCTTTGCAAGCATATCTTTTTTATGATAGAATAAATTTTACAGTTTGCTCACAAGGCTTTTAGCCCTGTGAAAAATAATGTCGGGGTGTGGCTTAGTCTGGTAAAGCGCTCGTCTGGGGGGCGAGAGATCGCAAGTTCAAATCTTGTCACTCCGATACTCAAAAAATGCGGCATGTTCCCAAAACACATGCCGCATTTTTTCTATATATTTTTAACCAATATTATGAACTGTTTTTTATACCTGAAAAAGCATCATATTTCTCATACAGTTGTATTCTATGCTGTCACAATCTCAATTCCCGTTACTATTCCAAACTTCTTCAGGTCTTCGATATAATCACCATACACCAGAGTCAGATGACAACCAAATTCGCACTGTTTATAGAACAGATCTTTGTTATCTGCTACACGGAAGAATAAGCCTTGTCCACAGCTCTTTCCATCATATCCGGCTGAAGCAACAATGGTTCCTTTGGCAGCCAGCATCTTTGTACCTGTCGGATCAATTCTGCATACTGTAATTTCCTGTCCTTCATCCTGCATAAAATCATAACGTACTGTTGCACCAAATCCACTATATGCAAAAGAATCTATAGAATATTTCTTCAACGGCTGTTCAAATCCATCAAATTTTCGCGTTGGTGTTGCATGGAAAATACTGTACAGATTTGTTTTATCATCCAAATGATCAATATGAGCATCATCAAAATCACCGAAAATCGTCGGTAATTTTCCATCTTCTAAAGAACAGACATTGGCATTTCCCATATAAACGGATTTTCCACTCAGATTCTCCAATATCGCCTGCGTAAGCAATGAATTGAAATCCAGATCACAGGCAGAAGGAATTCCGTTTTCAATATTT
>NZ_CAKRAS010000084.1 GCF_934295145.1 uncultured Eubacterium sp.
CCCTCTGCATACTGTTCCAGATATTTATGTACAGAACGTGACATTTCTTTTGAAAAATCAGAATTGTATTTACGCTTACAAAATGCCATCATCCAATCTTCAAAAGATCTGTTATCGCAGCGTCCCGCAAACATATCTCTCAATTCGTTTCCATCCATGCTTCGATAAGTATTCTCATGTACAATATACTTCTGATCTACACGCTGTGGTTTCGGTCGCTGCATCTGTTGTTCGGTTGGCCATCCAAACACAAGCATTGCCGCCGGAAACACATATTCCGGAAGCTGTAGTAATCTGCGCTGCTCCTCATAATTTTCCATAATATCTCCGATATAGCAGGAACCAATGCCAAAACTTTCTGCCGCCACAACAGCATTCTGCGCTGCGATCACAGCATCTGATACCGCCAGCATCAGATCCCCCACATCCGGTTTGTGCGGTTCACTTCCAGCTTCCCAAAATGCGTCATACCATTTTTTACAATCCGCACAAAATATCAAAACCAGCGGTGCTTTTGCAATAAAAGGCTGATGATCGCAGGTATCCACCAGTGCTTCTTTCAACTTCTGATCTGTAATATCCAGTATGGTATACAACTGCTGACAACCTGCGGTCGGAGCCTGCGCTGCCGCTTCCAGAATTACCTGTTTCATTTCTTCCGGAATCGGTCTGTTCTCATAGACACGCATAGATTTTCTTTCATATAAACTTTTTATTATCTCATTCATGTTATCCAATTCCTCCTAACGCAATTCCAAGAATCAACACAATAAAGCAAACTGCCACATACAAATATTTGCAAATCGGATAATAAAGTTTTGTAAACGGCTTTGTTCTTCCTTTGTTGACCTGTGCCTCCACGTATTTTTTACCACATACCCAGAAAAACATAATCGCTGCCAGGCCTGCTCCCAGCGGGCAGATATAGATAGAAAGCACATCCATCCAACCGGATACGATTCCCTGTATTAAAAGTGAAACACCTAAGCCAATCGCTCCGATAATCATACAGGCTGCTTTTCTTCCAACATGCAGTTTCTCCTGAACAGTTGCAATCGGCGCTTCATACAAATTGATCAGTGATGTCAGACCACCAAATAATACTGCCACAAAGAAAATAATGATGATCAGCCTGCCACCCGGCATGAACTTGATCAGATTTGGCAGATAGATAAACAAAAGTCCCGGTCCACCCTGATTCAACTTTGCGCCAGTCGTTGCCATCGCAGGAATAATCACCAATGCCGCCAGCATCGCTGCCAACGTGTCAAAAAATGCCACGCGACCTGCCGCTGCCGGAATATTTTCATGATCCCGCAGATAAGAACCGTAAATTAACGTTCCATTTCCAGCTACTGACAGTGAGAAAAACGCCTGTCCCAATGCAAAAATCCAAGTTTTTGGATCTGCTAATGCCACCGGATCAATACGAAAAATATAATGATAACCCGTTGCCGCCCCCGATTGAAATGCGATATAAATGCCAAGTCCTAAAAACAAAAAGAAGAAAATCGGCATCATGATCTTATTTGCCGTTTCAATTCCATTTCCAACACCAAACATCAAAATTGCCATGGTAATGCACAAGATTAAAACCTGCCATCCATTATTTCCAAAAGCCGATGCCATACTGCCAAATTTATCCGCAAACTTCTCTACGTGTTCCGGTGCAAGAGTTGCTCCGGTAAAAGCACCTATGGCATATTTTAAAATCCATCCCATAACAACGGTATAGCCGATGGCCATCGCCATGGAACCAACCACCGGTATCATACCAAGTGCTTCTCCGATTTTTCTTTTTCCATGCCGCTCACAGGCACTTCCGAATGCATCGATCGGGCCGGATCTGGTTCCCCGCCCGAAGCTCATCTCTCCGATGACACCGGTAAATCCGATCAGCATTACAAAAATAATATATGGGATTAAAAATGCTCCACCTCCATACAAGGACACGCGCGTCGGGAACATCCAGATATTACCCATTCCCACAGCGGAGCCAATACATGCTAAAATGAAGCCCCATCTTGACTGAAATGATTCTCTTTTTTCCATAGAATCTCCTTATCTTTTTCAAAACTATTCTATTAGTAAAGCGGACATTATCTTACACATTTTAACACACTTTTCAATTTCTATCCATGTTTTTTCCATCTTTTAATCCAAATCCTCTACATCCAAAAGCTTTCATTATAAGTCAATATAAACAACAAGAATCCCCCAAAAAAAGGATGCAGAACTTCCGTATTTTTACGAAAATTCCACATCCTGGAACATTAAATATTTGAGTCGAACGCACGTGAGACTTGGTGCGTGATTCTGGTCAGCGAAAGCTGACATATTCTTCTCAGAACCATTGCACTCTACACTTCTTATGCCTGAGGACCTGCAGAAACAAGTGCTTTACCAGCTTCGTTTCCTTCGTATTTTGCAAAATTCTTCACAAATCTCTCTGCCAGATCTTTTGCTTTTGCTTCCCACTCAGCAGCATCTGCGTAAGTATCACGCGGATCAAGGATTGCCGGATCTACGCCCGGAAGCTCTGTCGGTACTTCAAAGTTGAAATATGGGATTGTCTTTGTCGGAGCATTTTTGATATCACCATTTAAGATTGCATCGATAATTCCACGAGTATCCTTGATGGAGATACGTTTGCCTGTTCCATTCCATCCTGTATTAACCAGGTAAGCTTTTGCTCCACTCTTCTCCATTCTCTTTACGAGCTCTTCTGCATATTTTGTCGGATGAAGCTCAAGGAAAGCCTGTCCGAAACATGCGGAGAAAGTAGGTGTCGGCTCTGTGATTCCACGCTCTGTACCAGCTAATTTTGCTGTAAATCCAGACAGGAAGTAGTACTGTGTCTGCTCCGGTGTCAGAACAGATACTGGAGGAAGTACACCAAATGCATCTGCAGACAGGAAGATTACATTCTTAGCTGCCGGTGCGGAAGAAACCGGACGAACAATGTTTTCAATATGATTAATAGGATAAGATACACGGGTATTCTCTGTCACGCTCTTGTCAGCGAAATCAATTTTGCCTTCTGCATCCAGAGTAACATTCTCAAGCAGAGCATCACGTCTGATCGCATTATAGATGTCCGGCTCAGATTCTTTGTCAAGGTTGATAACTTTTGCATAGCATCCGCCCTCAAAGTTGAATACACCATTGTCATCCCAGCCGTGCTCATCATCACCGATCAGGAGACGTTTTGGATCTGTGGAAAGTGTAGTTTTACCTGTTCCGGAAAGTCCGAAGAAGATTGCTGTATTCTCACCGTTCATATCTGTGTTTGCAGAACAGTGCATGGAAGCGATGCCTTTTAACGGAAGGTAATAGTTCATCATAGAGAACATACCTTTTTTCATCTCTCCGCCGTACCATGTATTTACGATAACCTGCTCACGGCTTGTGATATTGAACATAACTGCGGTCTCAGAATTCAGTCCAAGTTCTTCGTAATTCTCAACTTTTGCTTTGGAAGCGTTATAAACAACAAAATCCGGTTCAAAATTCTCAAGTTCTTCTGCAGTCGGCTGAATAAACATATTTGTTACGAAATGTGCCTGCCAAGCAACCTCGACGATGAAACGGATAGCCATACGTGTATCTTTGTTTGCTCCACAGAATGCATCTACTACATACAGCTTTTTATTTGAAAGTTCTTTGAGTGCAAGTTCCTTTACTGCGCTCCAAGCTTCCTGTGTAGCCGGATGATTATCATTTTTATATTCATCAGAAGTCCACCATACAGTGTCCTTGGAATTCTCATCTACTACAATATATTTATCTTTCGGAGAACGACCTGTATAAATACCTGTCATAACATTAACTGCTCCAAGTTCGCTGACCTGACCTTTTTCATAGCCTTCCAGTTCCGGTTTTGTCTCTTCCTCAAATAATAATTCATAGGATGGATTGTGAACAATCTCTGTTGTGCCAGTAATGCCGTATTTACTTAAATTCATTTCTGCCATTTTACCTACCTCGTCCTTTCGTTCTTTAATGTAATAGAGTACTTAATTCGAACCTATACTATCATTAATGCCAGAATTTGTCAATATTTTATCAATCTTTCGGGCTGATTTTGCATCCAATTACGTACAAGATATACAATACAAAAAAATACAACTATAAGTCAAGCGATTTCACCCAAAATATTCCTCACATCAACATGAAATTGCTTTCAAATATTCTAATCTTTGACAAAACATCTCATAATATTGTGGCAATTTTTCAAAACAGGACACCTCTATTTCTGCGATCTGATTTAATCCGATTTTTCGCACAGCTTCTTCTGCTGCTTCCTGCTGTGTCGCATGTCGTCCAAACAACGTCTGGCAATTGGCACCTTCCATTTTGTCATAGGCATAAAAAGCCTGATTAAAATCCATCAGTTTATGCAGACGCATCGGTTTATTTGTTTTATTATTTACCAGCATGCCCCAGTTTCCCCAATGACGATCGGTATTTCCAATCAGATAATCTACGATATTCATCATATAATAATTGTGCCGATCCAGTGACAACACATATTTTTTGGTATTTCGATCGTGGTTCATAGAATAAATTTCAAACGCTTCCATTGGAACAATAGAAAACTCTTTTGATGTAATATTATCGCTGACGCTGACTTCTTCTCCATCAAAAAAATCACGTTCATACAATACCTGATCCACATCAAAGCATCTGCAGATCTGACTTGCAAGCACTTCCCGTTCCACTGCATCAGCTCCACCATCTTTTAATAACCGAAATCCATTTTCTGTTCGCTGCCATGCTTTCGGGAAACAACCATTAAAATTCATTCTTTTACTGTTTTCTATTATACCTGTTTTACTTTTTTTGTGTAAAGAAAAAGAACAAGAACACTTTTAATATATTTCTTCACTTTTATAATTCTCAATATATCACAGTTCCTTCTTTTTCATAATCCGGCAGCTGCACAAATACGACACCACTGCCAGACACCCGGCCACACTTAAACCGATCACAGATACCGCCGCATCTCCAACCAGATCAGATGCAGACACCAGAACATTTCCATCCAGTATTTCGCTTTTGTCTGCCAGAAAATAAATCATTGAACCGACAAAAACAGAAACTCCAACCACTACCAGGCGACTCTTTTCTACACCAAATTTTAATTGCAGCGGAAGAAGTAGAGACAAATATAAAATTCCAATTGGCAAAAAGTCAACTCCCCTCACTAACTCCTCTGAAAATACAATATGTGAATTACTTACTACCATAACAACCAAATACAAAACTAATGCAATAAACCATGCGATAATTGAACCACCAATACACAGCAGGTATTTTTCTCTGACATATATTTTTCGATCAATCGGCAATGTAAATAAAAAAGCCAATCCATGATCCATCTCATCATAGGAAAGTGTAGAAACTAAAAGTGCTGCCATCAAAAAAGTAGAATAACCCAACACAAAAGTATTTTTTTGTGTAACTCCAAGTATAATCGTAATTGCAATAACACAGAGAAATGTCTGTTTGCTGTGCAGTAACAACCGGATATCCTTTTCTAATAATCCTCTCATCCCTGATAACCTCCTGTCATCATCAAAATCAACTCATCGATATTACCATTTTCCACAACGATTCCCGGACAATTTTCCTGATAAAAATCTTTGTGATTTGTGAAGCAGGCATAACCGTAGGATGTTTTCTGAGTTTTTAACAGATATTCCTGATCCAGATTAGCAAACTGGTCTTCACTCACCTTTAATACTCCATACTGTTCCAGAATCACATCCGTATCCTCATGTAACATCAATGTTCCGTCATGGATCAGATAAATATCATCACACAAACGCTCCAGATCTGACGCAATATGGGAAGTGATCAAAATCGAACGTTCTTCGTCCTCAGCCATATAAGCCCGTAACATATCCAAAATATAATTTCTGGCTTCCACATCCAGACCTGTTGTCGGTTCATCCATGATCAGAAGCCTTGCATGGTGGCTAAGTGCTGTCAACACCCGTAATTTTGCTCTCATACCAGTGGAATATTCACGGATTCGCTTCTTCTCCGGTAACCTTAATTCCCGACATCCTCTTTCAAAATAATCCCGGTCAAAATTTGGATACATTTTTGCCAATATTTTCTGTACATCAACAATATTGAGATAGGTGCTGAACCCGGAATCCGCCAGGGACGCTCCAATTTCTGCTTTTTCTTTCATGCATAACTGATGAATATCTTTTCCCAATACAGATATTTCACCGCTTTCTGCCTCCGTCAGTCCAAGTATTAATTTGATCGCCGTACTTTTTCCGGCTCCGTTTTTTCCCACAAGACCTGTGATCTGTCCACTTGGAATCTCCATAGACAGATCCATTTGAAAATTTCCATATGTCTTGCTGACATTTTTCATTGTAATCATTACAAATCCTCCTGCTTCCTACGCTTCCTCCAACAGCAGACTTACAATTTCCAAAATTTCCTCGCTGCTCAATCCGACATTTTTTGCCTGATCAATAGCTTTTTCGAATTCTTCTTCTACTGCTCTCCTGCGTCCTTCCAGTGCCAGCTGTTTGTCCGAAGCGGTAACAAAGGTTCCTTTTCCATGAACGGTTGTCACGAATCCGGCTTCTTCCAGCTTGTCGTAAGCTTTTTTTACAGTCAGTGCACTGATGCGAAGTTCACCTGCCAGCTTTCTCACAGAGGGAAGCACCTCTCCCTCTGCTAGCGCTGACTCAATAATTTCTGTTTTTATCTGTTCCATGAGTTGCTCATAAATTGGCACCATGGAAGAATGATTTAAAATAATATGCATATTGACGGGGCCTCCCTTACAGTAAACAGTATATAACAGTGTATATCTGTTGTCAACTGTTATATACTGTTTATCCGCAAAAATATCTTCGTTGTGCAATATATGTCAGGGCAAAAAACAAATTGTTCTTGAACTTGGAGTTTTCATTCATGCTAATTATCTTTTATGAATCGTGTGTTATTCCATTTTGGAATAGTATATTAATAAACAGTTGTAGCCCACATATGTATTGCTTGATCAGTATTTTGCATTTATAATAGAGAGCAAGATAGGGGCTCTGTAATAGTATTTAATACTAGCCTGAAAGGAAGTTGCACAAGTGCAAACCGCCCCCTAGGACAACTTACAGAAAAATAACGGAAATAGGTCTACTACCCGAAAGGAGATTTAACTATGCCATTATTAAAAAGTGATTATTATAGTACACAAGATATTTTTAATCTTCCAGAAGGCGAACGTGCTGAACTTGTTAATGGTGAAATGTATATGATGGCTCCACCAAGTTCCACTCATCAAATTCTGGTTATGGGATTATCTGCTGCTTTTTTCAATCATATCCAGAAAAAAGGCGGTCCCTGCAAAGTACTTCCTGCTCCATTTGCAGTATTTATCAAAAAAGATGATTCCAACTATGTAGAACCAGATGTCAGTGTTATCTGCAATACAGACTTAATTTCTGATCGTGGATGTGAAGGCGCTCCTGATCTGGTTATTGAAGTGGTATCTCCTAGCAGTCGGCGCATGGATTACAATATAAAAAATGCCCTTTACTCTTCTGCCGGTGTTCGTGAATATTGGATTGTTGATCCTGCCAAAGAAAGAACCACAATCTACTATTATGAGCAGGATGCCGCACCAATGATCATTCCATTTCATCAGGAAGTCGTTTCGGGCATTTATAAAGATCTAAAAATAAAAATATCTGATTTATTATAATAAAAATATTTTTAAACCAAATTGCGAGTGTGTGAAACTTTTTCTGTAAATTAACAAATAATAGGTTCTTCTATGATAAAATAAAAATCATAGGAGGGC
>NZ_CAKRAS010000085.1 GCF_934295145.1 uncultured Eubacterium sp.
CTTCTCTTAATTCTCTTATACGGTTCATAGTTTTGTACTCCTTTTGTAAATATTGTATAAGTTGTAGTTGTATAAAATAGAAGTTGGTAGTATAATTTCTACAAGTTAAACTTGTAAATACAACAGGGAGGATGAAAGATGAATTTTTTTAACAGAGCAACAAATGCAGTTGAAGCAATGGGAAAGAATGTGTCAAAAGCAGCGAAAGATAATGTGGAAATAGTCAGATGTTCTTCAGCTATTGATTCCTGTGAGGAAAAAATTAAGACAGCATATATGGAGATCGGGAAACGTTACTATAATTCAGAAGAAGAACCTTCAAGAGAAATGTTTGCCGATTTATATGAAATAATTCAAGAAAATCAGAAACAGATAGAAGATCTGAGGAACAGGCTTCAGGAACTGAAAGGAGTAATAATCTGTAAAGTATGCGGCACAGAATTATCCAGAGATGCGAAATTCTGCCGTAATTGTGGATCTCAGATAGAACATATTGCAGAAGTACCTGTATCAACAGCAGTGTGCTGGAACTGCCATAGTCCATTAACGGGAAATGAGAAATTCTGCGGATCATGCGGTGCAAAAATTGAGAAAGAACAGCCAGAGCAGATGAAAACAGAAGAAATAGAAGAAACAGAAGCAGAACAGCCAGAGAAGCCATTGATCTGTCCGGTATGTGGAGGAGAACTGAAAGATACAGATGTATTCTGTAAATTATGCGGCAGCCCGGTAAAGTAATTTAGTGAACAAAAGTATTGAGAGAGAAAGATATGTATTGTGAAAAATGTGGAAAAAAATTGGAAGCTGGTGAAATCTGTTCCTGTCAGAAATCAGCCGATAGTAAAAAGGATAAGAAAAAATTCCAGGTAAAAATAAATATTTATATGCTGATCAGTCTTCTGGTATTTGTGTTTGGCATAGAAATGGTTTTGTATTTTTACATAGGAGTGGGAAATTTTCTTGAACTGATTCCCATATCAGTTGTGTCCAAAAATGAATGGTATTTCTCCTGTGGAATTGTAATGCTGATTTTTGCAGGCGGAATTGTAAGTGGAATACTGGCAGTCCGAAATAAGACAGCCAGAAAAGCCGCTGTCATAATTCTGGTTTTGAATGTAATTGTTTTTTTGGCATCATGTGGTGTATTAGGAAACAAAATTTATCAGAACTATAAGGAAAAAAATCCTACGGTAAATGAAAAAACAGAAGTAGCAAGTAAAGATACAGAAACATCACAGGAAAATACTACGCAGGAATCAGCGGGAACGGAAGATAACACAGAATTTATACAGGCAGTTATGGAAAATGCAGAGGAACTGATACAACAGGGGAATATAGAACAGGCAAAAACAATTCTTTCTGATGCATATGCAGTAACAAACAGTGAAGAAATTCAGCAAAAACTGAATGAACTTAATGGACAGACAGATTCCGGGCAGGAAGAACTTTCGTCTGAAGAAGCATTTGGAAGTCCTGAAGATATGACAAATGATTCAGAAAACCAGAGTGATGAAATACATAGATATGCATATTTCCTATCCGATGGAACATGGGAAGATGCATACCGGTCATGTATTGAAATGGGAGGTCATCTGGTGACGTTTGAATCACAGGAAGAGTTTACCTATGTATCGTCATTTCTATCAAATAATAATATGCAGGATAATATTTTCTTTATAGGTGGAAGACGAAATCTTGATTCGCATGATTATTACTGGATCGATCAGAATAATAATCTCACAGGAAATGTTTTAAATACTCCGGATGCATGGAATTCAGGAGATTGGCTTCTGGGTGAGCCGTCATTTACAGATTCTTCATCTGGAATAGAGGAACATGTATTAAGTATTTTTTATCATACGGGATTAAGTCAGTGGGTATGGAATGATGTGGCGAATGATCTGGTGAGTGAGACTTCTTCTTATAGCGGAAAGATGGGATACATATGTGAATATGAAAATTAGTGTGCCGATCAGTTGATTCTTGAAACAATCTTGCAGGATAAATTTTTATTTTAAGGTGTCAACTGTTTGTGCTTGTGGATTGATGGGAGGAAAAGGTATGTTTTGCAGAAAATGCGGAAAAGAAATTGATGATAACGCTCTGTTTTGTACAGGCTGTGGAGCCAGAGTACAGGAAGATGGAAAGGTAAACAGGACAAATACCGGAAAAATGGAAAGAGAAAAAGTTTTCAGGGCCAAACAGATGGCGGGGATCATATATTTTGCGCTCATGGCAGGATGTTTGGTTTTGACGTTTTCAATGTTATATCGATATTCTGAACTATCACCATATTTTTATCCAGATGAACGTAGAAATACATTTTTGATAGGAATTGCTTCCCTTGTTTTTTCAGTAGAATTTCTGGTTCTTGCAATAGGGCGTATGAAAGTAAAGCTTTGTGTGGGAATGCAGTCAGTATCAGGAGTTGCTTCGAAGGGATTGCTGGTAGGAGAATTTGAATGTTTTTATGATGAGATTTCAGAAGTGAGCTGTATGCTTGGATGTGTTCAGATTCGTGCAAATGGAAAATTGATTGTGATCCCGGGATTGGATGACAGAGAGACAGCGAAACAAATGATAGAACAGCGGATATCTAAGCATTGAGTTGTTATCAGGGAAGGAGAAAGTTATGTTTTGTACAGAGTGTGGAGCTAAGAATGAGGATAGTGCGAAGTTCTGTGTGGATTGTGGGGTGAAATTGGGCAACAGCAACGTAAGAATAAAAATACCAACACCATCTGAAACTGACAGTGGGATGAATAAGAAAGTAATTAGGAAACCCCGTAAAAAAATAAATGTGATTCCAATTATAATTTTATTGATACTTGCAGTTGCTGTGGTAACTTTTCCAAGATTGATTTTGTCCGGGCAGTCAGAGAAGAAACTTATCAAAGAATTTATAAAAGCAGAAATGACAGTTGATGGAGAAAAAGTTATAGAAATTTTACCGGATGAAATCGTAGAAGCTGCAGAAACTCAAGGTGGAATGACAAAAAATGAATTCATAAAAGCAGTACAAGAGCAATTAAATTCTGCAATGAATACTGTTGTTAATACATATGGTGAGGAATGGAAATATTCTTATGAAATAAAAAGCATAAAGAAAGCCTCACAGGAAGATATAGAAGAATGGAAAAATACTTACAAAGATGGATTTGAAATGGACGTGGACATTTCAGAGGGAAAAATATGTGAAGTAGAAATAAACTTTAACGGAAATGAAATTAGAAATACAAGTAATATTGAACTTAATCTGGTAAAAATAAGAGGTAAGTGGTATATAGATTTCGCAAGTCTGGCAGCGTTAGTGTAAAACAGAATTAAAATGAGTATTAGAAAATACATCTCAAAAATAATATAAACAAAGCAGAATAAAGCGGCAGCGAATGAGCCAGATATTCGCTGCCCTTTTTGGATTACAAATGCTGATTAATATGTAAAGGAAATGGCAAAGGTGGATTAAAATGAAATGTTCAAAATGTAAAAATCCATTGGATAAAAATGCAAAATTCTGTCCGATATGTGGAACAAAAGTGAAAAAGTACAGAATGAGAAAAATCCTGTTGCGTTTGTTACTTTTGTTGGTTATTTCTGTTGGAGTGGGAATTGCAGGATGGAAAACAGGAATATTGGATAATCTGGTATCGTTCGATAAAGAGTATGTAATGGAGAATATACCGAAAATTAGAAATTCAAAACAGGCAATTGCACATGCAAAGAAATTAGGAAAAGCGTATGGATATAAAAATGCGTTTTCTGAGCTTACAGAAAGAAATGTAGATGTTGTAGATGGGGATTATTATTATCGTTTACAGCAGAACTATAAAGGAATCCCTGTATATAAAAGAACAGTTGTTTATGCGGTGAATGAAAAAAAGAATGTAACAGATATTACAGGGAATGCGAAAGATGTAGATGAAAATATTGATCTGTCACCATCTGTTACACAAGCTCAGGTTGCAGAAGGTATACGGATATATGCCCAAAATACATTAAATGAGGAAACTGAGAACTATGCAGAAATAGAAGCACTGACAGATAGCAATCTTTGTATTTACAATTTATCGAAAGATGGACAGTCTCATCTGGGATATTGTGTGATGATGAATGGTTATGAATTTGTTGTAGATGCAAAAAGTGGGCAAATGCTGAGTGTGAATGCTATGGCGCAAAATGTAACCGGGTATGCAGCATCAGATGTAAATCGTGAAAATGGATTTCCTGTGGAGAAAACAGAAGATGGTTTTGAATTAATAGATGGTACATTATATGGAGTTGGTGATTTGCGTGGAAAATCCAGTAAAAATAACAACTTAGCTAAGACTCATTGGATAGTTAGCACTGATAATATTTTCGGAAATGATAAAAATGAAAAAAATTATGAAGAGGCCGTGCGTTTATATAATAATCTGCGAAAAACAAGAACATATTTTAAAAAGATATGTGGTTTTGAATGTACAGTGTGTGGGATTTTTAATGATGGGCAGGATAATGGAAAAAACGCATATGGAGGAACCTGGAGTCACAGCTTAAAGGGAAATGATTATATCGGCTATATCAGTATGGGAAAAGTGACAGGAGTAGATAATATTAATGTAATTGGTCATGAGTATGGACATGTTATAAGTTGTAAATTGGTTGATTGGATTGATGGCAATGGAAACGTGGAGAATAGAGCAATAAATGAAGGAATATCCGATATTTACGGAGAAATAGTTAAAACCTGGTATTATGGCAAAAATGAGCCAGACTGGATATATTCGGCTGAGAATATAGGAGTAAGAAGAAATTTAAGGGATCCTTATGATTCGGATAATGCTTCGTATATCAGTGATATGCCGAAAGAAAAAATGAGTAATAATGGTAAGGGGTACTATTACAGTACAATAATTTCCCATACAGCATATTTAATGTGGAATGGAATGGATGGAAATGAATCTTATAAAATTTCTTTGGAAGATATTGTGAAACTCTGGTATCGAGCAATGGAGATTATGCCATCGGACTGTGATTTTATAAAATGCCGAAAAATAGTGGAAAGAGCAGCTTTAGCTATGAACAATCTGACTGACAGACAGCGGGAATGTATAGGAAAAGCTTTTGATAAAGTTGGTATTCAAAAAACGGAAACAACAGATGATGAAGATTTGTACATAGACTATGATAATGTATTGGTGGTAAATATTACTGGATCTAAAGCTGATCTTTATGATACATACCTGAAAGCCTCCAGACAGATTACAGATGCCGGAAGCTGGCAGGAAGCGTTAAATGGAGATATAGATATAGACATATCTTCACAAGATGAAAAGCAGAATGCCACAATAAAAGCAACTCTGGAATCTCATGCAAATGTAAGTAGTTTTGATGCGCAGAATCTTTCAGCATTAAAAGTATCCGGTGATGCTCGAATTCAGGCTGCTAATGAAAGTATGGCGTGGTCGGTGGAATATTCGGATGGAGTGGCACATTGTCATTATACGGAACCGACAGATTATACGGCAGATGTGGAAATTGATGCCACATATTTCAATTTCTATGGACTGACAGAGGATATGATACAGGGTGCGTCCAGAACAGAGAATGAAATTTCATTCACTATAGCGGGTGAGAATATGACAACTCTGGCATCAGAAGCAGCGAGTATGATGAATGGCGTAGAAAATGTGAAATATGGAGATGGTCATATAACAGCAGCTATCAATCCGGATACAGGAAGGATTGATAATTTAAAAATAATATTTCAGGCTTCTATGACTTATCAGGGATATCAGGCCAGTGCCAATTATAACCTGGATTATAAATTCAGTTTTCCACAAATTGTAAGGCGGCGGATTCCTGGTGACATTGTAGATGCATATGGACCAGTTTTTGTAGAATATCAGCAGGCAATAGATTCTTATGATGAATCAAATGCAGCGCAGTTGGAAACTCAGTTTCCGAATGTCAGAGAAGCATTGGTAAAAAATAACAAATATAATGGGACTGAAATCTGGTATGGATTTTACGATATTGATGGAAATGGAATGGAAGAGCTGATGTTTGCAACTCAGGATGAACAGGCAATAGGAGGATACCGGATAGCTGATATTTTTACATATGATGTGGATGCAATACAGATACTAAATATTGGGAAAGATATTATATCCTCTGAAGACGTTGCAGAAGGGTTATATAATTCTATGATATATGAAAATGGAGTATTTCGCTTAAGCAGTACTGACAGTGAGATTCTGTACAGTATCAGTGAAGATGGAAGAAGCATGGAACAAGTGAAAAAATATAATAAAGTAGGAGGCGCTTCAACCACTGTATTCTATTTCAATGGCTCAGAATCATTAAATTCAGAAGAATTTTCCAAAAGAGTAATAGATGTTCAGGGAGCTGAAGCGGAAATAGAATGGAAAAAGTTATCTGAAGTTGTAGTATATTAAACGAAAATGAAATGTAAATATCGTGTGATTAAAAGGGCTGTCTCAGGACAGCTCTTTGTTTGTGTGTAAAGACTATACAAAAGAGAAAAGCGGGGTATAATAGGTCCAGAGGCTTTTGGAATGCTTTCAGATGATGTGATAATATATGTGCCAGATGACCAGATAGAAGAGTACAAGAAGGTTTTTGAAGAAAATAATAAAGATTTGAACATTCAGCCAAGTGGAAAGCCGGCTGTGCTCTATTCAGCTGAAGACTATCTGGATACAGAGAATCTGGAATTTGACGCAGAAACAGAAAGCATCACAGGTTATAATGGAATGAATACCAGACTGACGATTCCGGAGAGTATTGATGGCGTGCCGGTAAAATCAATTGGTGAAAGAGCTTTATGCGAAGATCCTCTTTTAGGGTATGTGACTCTTCCAGAGGGACTGGAACATGTTGGAGAAGAGGCTTTTAGTATCACTGATACATTAAAATATGTGGAATTTCCGTCTACTCTGAAAACTATTGATAAGAAAGGTTTTTCATCTTATCGGGGATTCAGGCTGGATCTTCCGGATAGTCTGGAATATATCGGAGAAGAAGCGTTCAGCTATTTTTCGGTAGAAACAGACCTGATCATTCCTGAAGGCGTAAAGGAACTCGGCCCTGGTGCATTCTCAGTAGCTTCAGGATTACAGAGAGTATTTCTTCCAGCAAGTCTGGAGAAGATAGGGGATAATTGCTTTAGAAATTCTCCTATTACTTATGTTTATATGGAGGGATTGGAGCTGCCGGAAATTTCGGATACCGCCTTTGATAAGTGTGAATACCTGAGAGACATAGATCTGAACGAAAAGTGTACCAAGCAGCAGATGCTGGATGTACAGGCGCTCGTTAATGCAATGGGACTGGAGTGCCGGGTATGGCGAAACCAGAATACAGAGGTTGAATATGCACGCTTTTCTGTTGAAGAGCTTCCGGATGACCCCAGTAAGTTATACTTAACTGGATACGAGGAAGAAGCCGCGAAGGTGCGCAGCTATGATACTTATACAATAGGCGAGGAGGATAAAAGAGTAGTAGGAATCGTCGATAGTGCATTGAAGGGCGATCAGACGATAACCTATTTTGCGGTGCCTCATAACGATGAATTCGTTTATGTCGGAAAAGAAGCTTTTGCAGACAGTATTGTGG
>NZ_CAKRAS010000086.1 GCF_934295145.1 uncultured Eubacterium sp.
AAACTTGATATTCTCGGACACGATGATCCGACCATGATCCGTATGCTTCAAGATCTGACTGGTGTGGATCCGCAGACGATTCCACTGGACAGCCCGGAAGTCATGTCCTTATTCCAGAATACATCAGCCCTAGGCATCGAGCCGGAAGATATCGGCGGATGTAAACTGGGAGCCCTTGGAATCCCGGAGTTTGGTACCGATTTTGCCATGCAGATGTTAATTGATACCAAACCACAGGCATTTTCTGATCTGGTCAGAATCGCAGGTCTGTCCCATGGAACAGATGTATGGCTTGGAAATGCCCAGACCTTGATTCAGGAAGGAAAAGCAACGATTTCCACGGCAATCTGTACCCGTGACGATATCATGACGTACCTGATCGGTAAAGGGCTGGACAGTGAGGAAGCATTTACCATTATGGAGCGTGTGCGAAAAGGTGCCGTTGCCAATGGAAAATGTAAAGAATGGCCGGAATATAAGCAGGATATGTTGGATCACGGTGTGCCGGACTGGTATGTGTGGTCCTGTGAAAAAATCAAGTACATGTTCCCGAAGGCCCATGCGGCGGCATATGTTATGATGGCATGGAGAATCGCATGGTGTAAGGTATTTTACCCGCTGGCTTATTATGCAGCTTTTTTCAGTATCCGTGCCACATCTTTCAACTATGAATTGATGTGTCAGGGAAAAGAGAGACTAGAATATTTCATGCATGATTATGAACGGCGAAAAGATACGCTCTCCAAAAAAGAGCAGGACACTTACAAAGATATGCGTATCGTACAGGAAATGTATGCCCGCGGATTTGAATTTTTACCGATCGATCTTTATAAAGCAAAAGCACATCATTTTCAGATTATTGATAATAAGCTGATGCCTTCCATCAGTACCATTGACGGTCTGGGAGACAAAGCGGCAGATGCGGTAGTAGAGGCGGCAAAAGACGGGAAATTCCTCTCAAGGGATGATTTCCGGCAACGTACAAAAGTTAGCAAGACGGTGATCGATCTGATGGTGGATCTGGGAATTTTATCAGATCTTCCGGAATCCAATCAGTTGTCATTGTTTGATCTGTAAAAATAGTATGTTTGTTTTTCATAAGTAATCGAAGATAGAGATAAGGCAGAAAGAGAAATTGGTTTAGCTATTATTTTAATGAAATATAGGTGAATGTAAGGAGTAAGGCAGATGAAAGATTTACTGGATATACGAAACGAGATTGACGGTATTGACCGCCAGATTGTGGAATTATTTGAAAATCGTATGCTATTGACTACCCAGGTGGCAGAGTATAAAATTTCCACCGGAAAGGCAGTATTTGACAAAGAGCGTGAGGTGTCAAAATTGGATTCTGTAGCAAGTTTGGCACATTCTGATTTTAACAGTCATGGTGTCAGAGAGCTGTTTGAACATATCATGTCTGTCAGTAGAAAACGGCAGTATCAGCTTCTGACTGAGCATGGAAAATTTGCGCCAACTGGTTTTGTAGAAGTAAAAGAGCTTGATTTCACCCATGCGGCAGCAGCATTTATTCCGGCTTCTGAGGAAGCAGCAAAAAGCTATTTTCCAGAAGAGTGCGGTCTGCAAAAATGCGCAGACTGGCGGGAAGCCTGCGATGTATTACAGAGGGAAGAAGTTAATTTTGCATTTCTTCCGATGCAGGATCCGGCCTCCGGTTATGTGTCTGCCAACTACAATCTGGTGTCAGAGTATGGTTTTTATATTCTGGAAGAATATGAGACAAGCCCGCAGCCGAAGGTCCGTTACCTGCTGATTTCCAAAGACCGCGTGACTTTGAGCGGAGCGGACAAGATCAGCATTTGCTTTGAGGCGCCGGATGCTTGCGGTTCATTATATCATTTGATGTCTCATCTGACTTATAATAACCTGAATATGAACCGGATTGAATCAATTGTTATTTCTAAAAATCCGTTGGATTATCGGTTCTTCATGGATCTCAGCGGCAATCTGAATGACAGTGCAATCAAAAATGCAGTGCTTGGTTTGCATGATGAAGCCCGGAATTTTAAAGTTTTAGGAAATTACAGATAGTAACAAAATGGAAACTATGATACAATTATACTGATAAGGAAAAACAGGAAGAGAGATCGTAGGAGGCCAGTCGTATGGAAAAAAAGATATTCTTTATTGATTTTGACGGAACTTTAATGAGGGATGATAAAACGATTTCAGATAAAAATCGAGAAGCACTACGGAATGCAGTGAATCAGGGACATTATATCGCCCTTGCGACCGGACGAGCTGTCAGCAGTGGTCGGAGAATTGCAAAAGAACTTGGATTAACGCGGCCGGGTTGCTATCTGGTGGCATACAATGGAGGAACCATCTACGATTTTTCGGCAGATTGTATCTTAAGCAACAAACGTCTGCCAATTGAATATGCCGAATATCTGTTGCGGGAGGCGACAGAAGCTGGTATACATATTCAGACCTATTCTGATACACAGGTGCTTGCGGCAGCACGCAATAAGGAACTTGATTTTTATACGAAAAAGACCGGAATGCCATGCAGAATCACCGGAAATCTGAACAGTATGCTGTATGAAGAACCGCCGAAAATGCTTCTGATCGATCTGGAGCATAAAGAACGGTTGGAAGCATTTCAGCAGGCGCATGCAGAGTGGGAGAAAGGAAAATGCAGCAGCTTTTTCTCCTGCAAAGAATATCTGGAGTATTGTCCATTGGGAGCAAATAAAGGATATGGTGTAAAATTTTTGTGTAACTTCCTTGGAGTGTCGATTGAAAATGCAGTTGCTATCGGAGATGAGGAGAATGATATCAGTATGATCCGCAATGCCGGTGTGGGTGTGGCAATGAAAAATGCGGTGCAGATTGTAAAAGATGCCGCAGATTATATCACAGAGTATGATAATAACGAAGACGGCGTGGCAGAAGTTATTGAGAAATTTTCCTGATAAGCAGTAGAATCAGTATCTGGTAAAATATATGTTGGAGTGATTGTATACTGGAAGAAGAATATGTCAGCTTTCGCTGACCAGAATCATGCACCAAGTCTCACGTGCGTTCGACTTGAAAAGTCTTAACAGTATTTTTAGAAAAAACTTGCACAAAAAGTAGTTTGGTATTATCGTAGACAAAGAACGTTTTATTAACTACATATAATGAAGAATATGCAAAAGGATAAATATAAATGAAAACAATCATGAAGTATGAGTTAGTAATAAATGAAGCACTCAGATCAGCGCTTGATTACGATACACCAGATGAGCAGATTAATGAATTTATCGGCTTTTTTGGAAACCATATCGGTTCTGACAGAATCTATATTTTTGAGGATTCTGAGGAAAGACATGCTACGGACAATACTTATGAATGGTGTGCAGATGGAGTTATTCCTGAAATTAATGAACTGCAAAATGTCGATATGGATATCATCGATTGGTGGTATGAAACATTTTCCAGAGGGGAGAGTGTGATCATCACCGACGTGGAAGATCTCAAGGAAGAACATCGTGTATCCTATGATATGTTACGGGCGCAAAATGTAAAGAATGTGGTAGTATGTCCTTTATATTATAAAGATGAGATCAGAGGTTTTTTTGGCGTAGACAATCCGTCAAGAAGTGATTACAGGGCACTTACATCCTTTCTGGATATGATCGAAACACTTCTTATTTCGCTTTTGAAAGTGCGTAATTCTTTTAGAAAGGCGAACAAACTGGCAAAGCTCAGCAGTTATTCCTCACTTTCAAAAATTTATGAATCTATGTACTATATTAATGTGCAGAATGGCAGATACCACATTGTAAAGACAACATCGCAGTTTGACGGATATCTGGAAAAAGAGATCAGAAAAGAAGGAGAGTACGAGATCTGGGATGATTTTTGTGGCCATATAAGGAAAATCGCAGACAAAATATGCATGGAGTCGTACTTGGAAGAATCTTTGGATTTTATAGATCTCAATACGGCGGAAGAACGACTCCACGGAAAAACAAGTATCATACATGAGTTTGTAGATAAAAGCAGAGGCTGGTGCCGCAGCAGATTTATTCCTGTAGATTACGACGAAAACGGAAACCTTTTGCATGTGCTTTATTGTATTGAGTCTATAGAAGAAGAGAAAAAACGTGAGAATCGCCTGCTGTACCTGGCGCAAACCGATCTGATGACAGGATTATGCAATCGTGGAAGTGGAGAGAAAAGAATCACAGAGTTTTTACATGACAGAATAAGAGGCCTGCTCTGTCTGCTTGACTGTGATAAATTCAAGATGGTAAACGATACATATGGTCATTCTATAGGTGACGAGGTTATCATCGCTGTTGCAGAGAGTTTACAGAAATCTTGTCGTGAAAACGATGTGCTTTTGCGTCTGGGAGGCGATGAATTCGCAATCTTCATGCCGGGTATGCTGGATCACTCGTCAGCAGAGAAGTTCTTTGAGAGACTTTTTGAAAATGTCGGACAGATTGCTATTCCGGAGATGCAGGGAAAACGTGTAGAAATCAGCTTAGGTGCATGTTTCTACAACGGCGCAGAAAACGTTTCTTTCGATCAGCTGTACAGAAATGCAGACAAAGCAATGTATCAGAGCAAAAAGAAACAAGGATATAGTGCAACGATTTATGATGGAAAGTAAGATTAAGTAAAGCGGACATAAGTATCCCCCTTACCTACCGTGTAGTGCTCTGCGCACTTGAAGCGGTAGGTAAGGGGGATGCTTATTCTGCGTTCAAAAAAAGATTTTTCAGGGCTTCCAGAAATTCATATGGCACAGACATATTTCCTTTTCCTGTGCCAAGATGAATATACGGTTTATTTGCACCATGGAAATCAGAACCGCCGGAGAGCAGCAAGTTATATTTTTTTGCCATTTTCCGAAAATCTTTTTCATCAGAGCCCTGATTACAGGAATAAACTGCCTCAATGCCGTTCAAACCTGCCGCTACAAGTTCTTCAATCATGGCAGTCAGTTCCGCACGTCTCATTTTATACAGGCACGGGTGTGCAAGAATCGCAAGCCCGCCCGCCTGATGAATCAGAGCAACTGCCTGCATCGGAGTGATTTTATAGCGGTCCACATAGCATTTGCATCCGTCTCCGATGTATTTATCAAAAACAGTTTTCAGATCTTTTACCTGTCCGGAGTCCACCAGATATCTGGCAATGTGTGGACGTGCGACTACAGTATCCGGATTCAGACGATACAAGTCTTCGGCAGTGATCTGAAAACCTTCTTCCTGGAGTTTTTCTACCATTTTCAGATTGCGATTGTCGCGGTTATCACGGAATTTTGCCAGTTCTGCCTGAAGGTTGCTATTTGCAGGATTAATAAAGAGTCCAACTACATGGATTTCCGTTCCATGATATTCTGTGGAGAGTTCTACACCCGGAACGACTTCCAGACCGGAGGATTTTCCGGCAGCGAGTGCTTCAGAAACACCGTCAACGGTATCGTGATCGGTCAAAGCAAAGGCGGAGAGACCACATCGTTTTGCTTCGGTAACGAGTTTTGTCGGGGTAAAGGTGCCGTCGGAAGCAGTAGAGTGTACATGTAAATCAACAGTTTTATTCATAGGAAACATGTCCTTTCTTTATAATATATAGTATAAAAAGCTATAAGTGTAATTCCTTTTCTAAATATCTGAAGATATAGGTGGAAAAATATTTCAAAAGTAGTATAATAAAAAAGTAAAATCTATGCAAGAAGGAATACGGAAACTCCAAAATACCAAAAGATATTGAAAAAATATTGCCAAAAAATATTGAAAAAACTGGTTGACGTTGAAAAAAAAGTATGGTATAGTATCAGAGTTGTTGAAGACAAAGTAGAGTATCCACTCTCACCCCGGCGCGAATGAGCGACCGGTGGTTATTATTTCAAATACATTTGATTTGATTGTGGATAGTCTGCCTATCCACTTTTTTTATGGAGGTGCAAAACCATTAGCGATTTAATGATTAATGAACAGATCAGAGACAGAGAAGTTCGTGTGATTGGTGCAGATGGTACTCAGCTTGGTATCATGTCTGCAAGAGAAGCGTTCAAACTGGCGCAGGAAGCAGAGCTTGATTTAGTAAAAATCGCTCCGACTGCAAAACCGCCTGTTTGCAAGATTATTGATTACGGAAAATACCGTTATGAAATGGCGCGCAAAGAGAAAGAAGCTCGCAAAAAGCAGAAAACTGTGGAGATCAAGGAAGTGCGTTTGTCACCGAATATTGAATCCAATGATTTAAACACCAAAATAAACGCAGCCAGAAAGTTTATCACAAAAGGTGATAAGGTGAAAGTATCCCTGCGTTTCCGTGGACGTGAGATGGCTCATGTTCAGAACAGCAAACACATCTTGGATGATTTTGCTGAGGCGCTTTCTGAAATAGCGACAGTGGAGAAGGCACCGAAGATGGAAGGCCGCAGCATGACAATGGTGCTGGCCGAAAAACGCTAATTAGACTATTTATCAAGGAGGAATTTCATTATGCCAAAAATGAAAACCAGCAGAGCAGCAGCAAAACGTTTCAAAAAAACAGGAACAGGACAGTTAAAAAGAAATAAAGCTTATAAGAGTCACATCTTAACAAAGAAAAGCGCTAAGAGAAAAAGAAATCTTAGAAAAGCAACTATCACAGATGCTACTAATGTTAAGAACATGAAGAAAATCTTACCGTATCTGTAAGATAGAAGATTAGGAGGATGACGTAAATGGCAAGAGTAAAAGGCGGATTAAACGCAAAAAAAAGACATAATAGAACATTAAAACTGGCTAAAGGTTACAGAGGAGCAAGATCCAAACAGTACAGAGTTGCAAAACAGTCTGTAATGCGTGCTCTTACAAGTGCTTATGCAGGAAGAAAACAGAAAAAGAGACAGTTCAGACAGCTCTGGATTGCTCGTATCAACGCTGCAGCTAGACTGAACGGTTTATCTTACAGCAAATTCATGTACGGCTTAAAACTGGCTGGTATCGAGATTAACAGAAAAATGCTGGCTGAGATGGCTGTAAACGATGCAGAAGGATTTGCTGCATTAGTAGAAGCTGCAAAAGCTAAATTAGCTTAATTATCAAATATAATTTATATTTGGTCGGATGATATCATTTATTTTCTGGTTGTGGAATCATAATACATGATTTTACAGCCGGAAATAGAATGAATCCATATGATTTTAATGTGTAATTGTGTATATTTGACAGAATTATATAAAAAATCAAGAAAATTTGAAAATAGTGTTGACAGCAAACAATAGTTTCTGTATAATATCGATTGTTGTGGTTCGTTGGTCAAGCGGTTAAGACGTCGCCCTCTCACGGCGAAAACAGGGGTTCGATTCCCCTACGAACTGTTTAAGATTTTTCAAAAAGTAAATAGATGTGGTTCGTTGGTCAAGCGGTTAAGACGTCGCCCTCTCACGGCGAAAACAGGGGTTCGATTCCCCTACGAACTGTT
>NZ_CAKRAS010000087.1 GCF_934295145.1 uncultured Eubacterium sp.
TTTTTCGCTTTCTCAGCTGCTTCTTTTAATCTCTGAAGAGCCATTTTATCTGTAGAAAGATCTACACCTTCCTGTTTCTTGAACTCTGCGATCATATAATCTGTGATCTTCTGGTCGAAATCATCACCACCAAGTCTGTTATCACCAGATGTAGATAATACTTCAATAACACCATCACCGATCTCAATGATAGATACATCAAATGTACCACCACCAAGGTCATACACCATGATCTTCTGCTCTTTCTCGTTGTCCAGACCATAAGCTAAAGCTGCTGCTGTCGGCTCGTTGATGATACGTTTTACATCAAGACCTGCGATCTTACCAGCATCTTTTGTTGCCTGACGCTGAGCATCGTTGAAGTATGCCGGAACTGTAATAACAGCCTCAGATACTTTCTCGCCTAAGTAGTTCTCAGCATCTGCTTTTAATTTCTGAAGAATCATTGCGGAAATCTCCTGCGGAGAATATTTCTTTCCGTCAATCTCTTTCTTGTAATCTGTACCCATCTCTCTCTTGATAGAGGAGATTGTTTTCTCTGCGTTTGTAACAGCCTGACGTTTTGCCGGCTCACCTACCAGTCTCTCACCTGTTTTTGTGAAAGCTACTACTGATGGTGTTGTTCTTGCTCCTTCTGTATTTGCTACAACTACCGGTTTACCACCTTCCATAACTGCTACGCAGCTGTTTGTTGTTCCTAAATCAATACCAATAATCTTGCTCATAATCGTGTCCTCCTGATTCTATATTCATATTGTTATTATCTATAAATGAAGGTCAGTTTGCTACTTTTACCATGCTGTGGCGAACCACGGAATCACGGTATGTGTAACCTTTCTGGAATTCCTCAGCGATGATGTTCTCGCCAAGCTCTTCATCCTCGATATGCATTACTGCATTGTGCAGATTCGGATCAAATTCCTGTCCAACCGCTTCGATTGGTTTTACTCCTGCTTCTTCCAGCATGGTCATCATCTGTTTGTAAATCTTTTCCATACCTTCTACGAAAGGAGTTCCTTTTTCTTCCTCGGTAACAGCTGCCAGACCACGTTCGAAGTTGTCAACAACCGGAAGTATTTTTTCTACGATACTTTTTGCACCGGTCTCAAACATCTGTGTCTTTTCTTTTTCTGTTCTCTTACGGAAGTTATCAAACTCAGCCATCTGTCTTCTGACTCTGTCTGTAAGTTCTTCGATTTTCTCATCTTTTTTGTCTTTCTTTTCTTTCTTCTTGAAGAAAGATCCTTTTTCTTTCTCAGCTTCCGGTTCTTCGGCTACAGCCTCTTCGGCTTCTTCTACAGTTTCTTCCTCCGCTGCATCATTTATTTCTTCATTTTCTAAGATTTCTTCTTCCATCTCTTCCGGGCTGATGTTTTTGTTCTCTGCCATCAAAATCCCACCTTTCCGTTTTCATCATCTTTCAATGACTACTCATCTGTCTTTTTAAATATATCATCCAGCTGAACCTTTAAGGTTCGCAGGTTGTCAACTACTTTTTCGTAATCCATACGTTTCGGCCCGACGATTCCGACGGTTCCGCGGATTCCTTTTCCCAGATCGTAAGTGGCTGTTACCACACTGCAATCTTTCATTCCCTGCATCGGGCTTTCGTTTCCGATGTACACCTGAATGCCGGTTCCCGGATTTTCGTTTCCTTTATCTGCAGTGAACAGATCCTTGAACTCCTGCTTTTCTTCAAAAGCACTGATCAGTTCGCTGGCCCGCTCAGAATCACTCAGTTCCGGGTATTTGAAGATATTCGTTGCTCCGCTGGTATAAATTTCAAGATCTTCATCTTCCTGAATTGCCTGAGCAACTGTATCCAGCACATCACTTACCATCGCGCTGTGGATACCTGCCTGTTCCTTCAGTCTGGAAATCGTTCCAAGATTGATATCCTCGAGGGCAAGACCATTTAAGCTTCCGTTCAACAAAATGTTTAACTTCAACATTGTCTCCTGATCCGGTGTCTCACTTGTATGAATGATCTTGTTCTTTACGATGTTGCCATCCAACATGATTGTTGCCAAAACCTGGGAATCATCTACCGCGGAAAGCTGAATAAATTTTACTTTTCCATGGTGGGTCTGAGGTGCGGATACAACGGTTGCATAATTGGTATTTACCGCCAGCATTTTTGCAATCTGTTTTAAAACAAATTCCATACGCTCCGTTTTCTCAATCACAAATTCCTTCATATCGGAAATCTCATGATCCTTTTCTTCCATCAGATGATCCACATAGAATCGATACCCTTTATCTGATGGAATCCGTCCTGCCGAAGTATGTGGCTGAACGATGTACCCAAGTTCCTCCAGATCTGACATCTCGTTACGAATCGTTGCAGAACTGAGATTCAGATCAGACGCTTTTGCGATCGTTCTGGAACCAACCGGCTCACCCGTTTCCAGATAAGTCTGAATGATTGCATGTAAAATTTTCGTTTTTCTTTCGTCCAATCCTTCGCTCATGTGTTTCATGCTCCTGTAATTGATGCTTTTTTCCTTGTTAGCACTCAACCGTTTGGAGTGCTAATATCTTCATTACCTAATGTAGCACTATCGTTTTTCTTTGTCAACATCTAATTTCATTTTTTTCATTTTTTGTAAAGCGGACATTCGCAATCCGCTTTCATTACACTTATTACGTTAAGCATTATAGTAAAAATTCTGACAGCACATAATTGCTGACATCAATGCCATGCTCCGTCAGGCGCACATAGCCTGCCACTTCTTCGATCAGCTGCTCGCCTTTTAATTTGCGAAGTACCTCTCCATAAACACTGTCCAGTGTCACCTGAAATGTTTTTTCAAACTGCTGCCGGGAGACTCCTGCCATCAGACGCAGACCAAGAAACATAAATTCTTCCATTTCGGATTTTTTGTCTAATGTTTCTATATGGATATGATGATACTCCTGTTCCAGATATTCCTTCAGATCTGAAGTATTCTGAAAGCGCTGGTGTTCCACAAAGGAAGATGCTCCCAATCCCAGTCCCAGATAATCCTTTCTGGTCCAGTAGCCACAGTTGTGCCGACATTCGTATCCCGGCTTCGCATAATTGGATATCTCATACCGCTCATACCCTTTTGTATGCAAAAAAACCTCCGTCAGTTCATACATCTGCCGTTCGGCCTCTTCCTCCGGAAGCAAACGCGGATGCCCGCCTTCCTCCCGGATTTGCTCATCTTCTGCAAACCGCTCATAAAACGGTGTTCCTTCTTCAATGATCAGGCTGTACGCCGAAATATGCTCCGGGCGCAATGCTGTCACTTTTTGCAACGTACTTTGCCAGCTTTTCAATGTCTGTCCCGGCAGCGCCGACATCAGATCCACATTGATGTTTTCAAATCCGGCTTTCCTCGCCAGATCGTAGCTTTCCAGAAACTGCGCAAAATTGTGGATTCGTCCCAAAAGCTGCAATTCTCTGTCATCCGCGGACTGCAGCCCCATACTGAGCCGGTTAAATCCCGCCTGCACCAGTTTTTCTACCTTTCCTGCCGTCAGCGTCCCCGGATTGCACTCTACTGTGATTTCTGCATCTGCCGCCAAATGAAAATGCTTCTTTACCGTCTCTAATATGGCAGCAAGCTGATATCCTTCCAAGATTGTCGGTGTACCACCGCCAAAAAAGATACTGCTCACCTGATATTCCTCAAATTGTGCTCCGTAATATGCAATTTCTTCCTGTAACTTCTTTATATAAGAAATCCGCACCGGCGGATCAGCCGGTGCAGATAAGAAATCACAGTATGCACATTTTCGCTCACAAAAAGGAATATGAAGATATAATTCTAATTCTTTCATATGTTTCCCCTGTTAATCACGCTGTTCTACATCGTTTTCACATATATTACTGATATATAAGTAAAAGCCAAAAACAGCACAGCTTATTTTTATTTATCATCCAGTTTCAGAACGCTCATAAACGCTTTCTGCGGAATCTCTACATTTCCGACCTGGCGCATACGTTTCTTACCTTCCTTCTGTTTCTCCAGAAGTTTTCTCTTTCGGGAAATATCACCGCCGTAACATTTTGCCAGTACGTCTTTGCGCATTGCTCTGACAGTCTCACGGGCGATAACTTTTCCACCAACGGCTGCCTGAATCGGAATTTCAAACAGATGACGCGGAATCTCTTCTTTTAACTTCTCGCACATCTTGCGGCCGCGCTCATATGCACTGCCGGAGAATACGATAAAGGAAAGCGCATCCACTTCTTCTTTATTAATAAGGATATCCAGTTTTACCAGATCAGAACGGGTGTATCCCTTCATCTCATAGTCAAAAGAAGCATATCCTCTGGAACGGGATTTCAACGCATCAAAGAAATCATAAATGATTTCATTCAGCGGCAGGTCATATTTGATCAGCGCACGCGTCTCCTCCATATATTCCATACTGATATAAATACCGCGGCGCTCCTGACACAGATCCATGATGGCGCCAATGTACTCGCTGGTTACCATAATCTCTGCACTTACCATCGGCTCTTCCATATAGTCGATTTCAGACGGATCCGGCATGTTGGACGGGTTTGTCAGATCCATCACGGTTCCATCTGTCTTGTGTACCTTGTAAATAACGCCCGGTGCTGTCGTTACCAGATCCAGGTTGTACTCGCGTTCCAGACGCTCCTGAATAATTTCCAAATGCAACAAACCTAAAAATCCACAACGGAAACCAAATCCCAGTGCTGCGGATGTCTCCGGTTCAAACTGAAGGGCCGCATCATTTAACTGCAGTTTTTCCAGTGCATCACGCAGATCCGGATATTTCGCACCATCAGACGGATACAGACCACAGTAAACCATCGGATTTACTTTCTTGTATCCCGGAAGCGGCTCTGCGCACGGATTGGAACGGTTTGTAATCGTATCACCCACGCGGGTATCCTGTACATTTTTGATACTTGCCGTAATATAACCTACCATACCGGCAGATAATTCCTCACATGGAATAAACTGACCGGCGCCAAAATAACCAACTTCCACAACATCTGCTGTGGCTCCCGTTGCCATCATTTTGATTGGCGTACCGGTACGAACCGTACCTTCTTTGATACGGCAGAAAACAATAACCCCTTTGTATGCATCATACAGAGAGTCAAAAATCAATGCCTGTAGTGGAGCCTTCGGGTCTCCGGTCGGAGCCGGAATCTTCTCTACGATCTGTTCCAGCACCTGCTCTACGTTCAAACCTGTTTTTGCAGAAATCTGCGGTGCATCATGGGCTTCCAGTCCAATGACATCCTCGATTTCCTCAATGACACGCTCCGGATCCGCACTCGGCAGATCGATTTTATTAATAACCGGCATAACATCCAGATCATGATCCAATGCCAGATATACATTTGCCAGCGTCTGTGCCTCAATACCCTGTGCTGCATCCACGACAAGAATTGCACCGTCACAAGCTGCCAGACTTCGGGAAACCTCATAGTTGAAATCCACATGACCCGGAGTGTCGATCAGGTTGAAGATATACTCCTCCCCGTCTTTCGCCTTATAAATAATACGAACCGTCTGCGCTTTGATTGTAATACCACGTTCACGCTCCAGATCCATATTGTCCAACACCTGAGACTGCATCTCACGGCTGGTCAGCAAACCTGTCATCTCGATGATTCGGTCTGCCAGGGTAGATTTACCATGGTCAATATGTGCAATAATACAAAAATTTCTGATTTTACTCTGATCTATCACTAAAATTCCTCCAAACTTTTTTCTCGTTACATAAAACGTATTTTACCAAATACGCATAACATCCCAATTTAGTTATGATTTTAACATCGAACCTGGGAAATAGCAAGTTGCACATAGAAAAACATTTTGCAAAAAATTTATTTCGATAGTTTATTATAATTTAATACCTGTCCTTGATCTATTCTACCTTTGCAATCCCCAACTCCATCACTTCACCACTTGTCAGTGTAATGAGCATTCTGCCAGAGCATTTCTGAGAATAGTACGCATAGATATTATTCCCTGCATCAAACTTCTCCTCAACACTGACAATATCATTCTTTGAAATAATATGTAACTCAGCCAGGCGTAGAATGGAGCCTTCCTCATAAATCGGCTGTGGCTTTGAAAAATACTGACAGAAGGAAGAATCCTTATAATAAATATAATGATATTTGAACAGCTCTTTCATCACTACTCCACCGTTACACTCTTCGCCAGATTTCTCGGTTTATCCACATCCAATCCTTTCGCGGCAGACACATAATATCCAATCAGCTGCAATGGGATCACAGCCAGTGATGCTACGAAATGTGGATCCGTTTTCGGAATATATGTCACAAAATCAGCCGTATCCTCAATATTATAATTGCCGTAAGTTGTCATTCCCATCAGATATGCACCACGGCTCTTACACTCTACCATATTGCTGACCGTTTTCTCATAAAGCTCCGGCTGTGTCAGCACACCGATCACCAGCGTACCATCTTCGATCAGTGAAATCGTTCCATGCTTTAACTCACCGGCTGCATAGGCCTCGGAATGAATATAGCTGATCTCCTTCATCTTCAGGCTGCCCTCCAGACAGATTGCATAATCAATGCCACGGCCTACGAAAAATACATCTTTCGTATTTACCTGTTTGGATGCAAACCACTAGATCTCTATTCAACACAAAAAACAGCGAACCACCTATGCACATAATTCTGGTCTTGGACCAATAAAACTCATTGTGCCAATGAGGATATTTATCAAATTTGCTGTTTCATCTAGTTTTGTCTTACGCAAAAAACTACCAACCTTTGTAATTCGTGGATCATGCATTGCTGTTGTTCCGCCACCTATCTTGTCAATCTCTTATATATTCCGCATACGGAGTTTGCAAATAAACCATTCAAAAAATCAATTCAACACAAGTCTTATAATTAGTGCAAAATATTAATTCGCGTTTCACCTCCTGTATCTATGAATTATTTTTACGGCTTACTTGTAATCTCCAGCCCCATGCGAAGTTCCATCTCACCCTTTGCATAAGGCAGACTGATCCGCGCAAGCCGCTTATGTCGATCTATTTTTCTGATCCGTGACTCATAACCAACCAATGGTCCCTGTGTCACATGTATTTTTCCTTCTGCGATATAACCGGTGGACATTCCCATATGGTGAGAATCGTCTGACAAACGACGCAGCAAATCCTCTTCCTGGCTGTCTATAGGCGTGACAATACCGCCGGTCGCCAGTATTTTGGATGCCAGCTCATTGCGATTCATTTCTTTCTCCAGTTGTTCACCATTGCTGCTTTCTATGAAGAAATAATCCGGGAAGGTATAAGAACGCTCCAGATGCCATTCGCCCTGATAACGTTTCATGCGGTCGTA
>NZ_CAKRAS010000088.1 GCF_934295145.1 uncultured Eubacterium sp.
GCAGTGATTCTGAGAAGAATATGTCAGCTTACGCTGACCAGAATCACGCACCAAGTCTCACGTGCGTTCGACTTGAATGCTGTAAAAAAAGATATATTCGATGCGGTGAAGAGGATTCTTACACATGGCATTTATTAAGGCTGAAAAATTAAAACATAAATTTGTGCGCCGGGATGAGCAGGGCGAAGTGCAGGATGTGACGCTGGCGCTGGATGATGTAAATATTGAAGTAGAAGAAGGGCAGTTTATTGCCGTGCTGGGGCATAACGGTTCCGGTAAATCTACTTTTGCAAAACATTTGAATGCATTGCTGACACCGAGTGAAGGTACTGTCTGGGTGGATGGAAAAGATACGGCAAAGGATGAAAATATTTTGGATATCCGAAAAGAAGCCGGTATGATCTTTCAGAATCCGGATAACCAGATTGTTGCAGGTGTAGTGGAAGAAGACGTGGCATTTGGCCCGGAAAATATTGGTGTTCCAACGGAAGAAATCTGGGAGCGAGTCGGACACAGTCTGGAGGCAGTTGGTATGATGGCGTACCGTTATCATTCTCCGAATCGTTTGTCCGGTGGCCAGAAGCAGCGTGTTGCCATTGCCGGTGTTGTGGCTATGGAACCCAAATGCATCATTATGGATGAGCCAACAGCCATGCTGGATCCGAATGGACGAAAAGAAGTTTTAAATACGGTACATCGGCTGAACCGACAGAAGGGGGTAACGGTAATTCTGATCACGCATTATATGGAAGAAGTCATTGATGCAGACTATGTGTTTGTTATGGATGACGGTCGTGTGGTGATGCAGGGAACGCCCCGTGAAATTTTTTCACAGGTAGACACACTGCTGGAATATGGGCTGGATGTTCCACAGATTACCCGTTTGGCCTGGGAACTGAAACAGGAAGGTCTGTCGCTTCCGGATGGAATTTTGAGCAGGCAGGAACTGGTGGAGGCAATATGTCAATTAAAATCGAAAACCTGAGTTATACCTATGCACAGGGAAGTGCGTACGAGATACATGCGTTAAAAAACTTAAGTCTTGAGATTGCCGATGGCGAATTTGTGGGAATCATCGGTCATACCGGTTCCGGAAAATCAACGCTGATCCAGCTTCTGGATGGCCTGATCAAGGCAGATGAAGGGCATATTTATTATAACGGTGAAGATATTTATGCACCGGGATATTCCCTGCGTTCCCTGAGAGGAAAAGTCGGACTGGTATTTCAGTATCCGGAGTACCAGCTTTTTGAGACAACTGTATTAAAAGATGCGGCCTATGGTCCACAAAATCAGGGATTTTCTGAGGAAGAGGCACTGGAGAAAGCGAAAGAAGCATTGATCCGGGTAAAACTTCCGGAAAAATATTGGGAAATGTCACCTTTTGAACTTTCCGGTGGACAAAAAAGACGTGCAGCGATTGCAGGGGTTATTGCAATGAATCCGAAAGTGCTGATTCTTGACGAGCCGACAGCCGGTCTGGATCCGAAGGGAAGAGATGAATTGTTTGATCTGATCCGTGAACTGCATGAAAAAATGGAAATGACCGTGCTTTTGGTATCCCACAGTATGGAAGATATGGCAAACTATGTACAGCGGATCGTGGTGCTAAACCATGGGACACTGATGCTGGACGGAACGCCAGCGGAAGTTTTTTCTCATGTGGAGGAATTAGAGCAGGTGTCATTGGCGGTCCCACAGGTCACGTATCTAATGAAAGATCTGAAAAAAGCCGGATTTGCTGTGGATACTTCAGTAACAACCATTGAAGAAGCAAAGAAAGAGATTATGAAATTATGTTAAAGGATATTACAATTGGGCAATATTATCCAACAGAATCGGTGATCCACAGACTGGATCCCCGTGTGAAACTTCTGGCGACACTGATGTATATTGTGTCCTTATTTTTGTTTCATGATTTTGTCGGCTTCATCTGTGTGACGTTATTTTTGCTGGCTGTTATTAAAATGTCGCATGTTCCATTTTCTTTTATGCTGAAAGGTGTACGTGCGATTTGGGTGCTTGTGGTTATTACAGCAGTGTGCAATCTGTTTTTTACACAGGGCGCAAATACGTATTTTTCATGGAAGTTTATCCATATCACAGATCAGGGAGTAAGCAATACCCTGTTTTTTACTATTCGACTGGTATATCTGGTAGTCGGAACTTCCGTGATGACACTGACAACTACGCCGAATAAGTTGACAGATGGTCTGGAGGAAGGTCTGAAACCATTATCAAAAATTGGAGTTCCAGTGCATGAAATTGCCATGATGATGTCAATTGCCATGCGTTTTATCCCGATTCTGGCCGAAGAAGCGGATAAGATTAAAAAAGCACAGATGGCAAGAGGCGCGAATTTTGAAGAGGGTAATATTATTCAGAAAGCAAAAGCCATGGTGCCAATCCTGGTACCGCTGTTTGTATCTGCATTTCGACGTGCCAACGACCTGGCAACGGCCATGGAAGCGCGCTGTTATCATGGCGGTGAGGGGAGAACAAAGATGAAGCCGCTACGCTATATTGCTGCGGATTACAAGGCATATGTGGTGATGGTGTTGTATCTGGCAGTCATTGTTGTGATACGGATCTTTTTATAAAACTTAAAAAAAGATAATAGTAAATTTTATAGAATGAAATTGAAATAATGAGGAAACTGTATGGATTCAGTGAGAAATGTATCGGGTGAGAGATGACGCAAACTTTTATGGGAAAGCCAAGTTATTCTTGAATCAAACGCAGGGAAGTCTGTGAGATATGTTTGTCTGATTGAATTTATACAGTTTTTTTATATTGTGTTCATTTTTTTATACTTGTAAAATAGTAAAAATGAATCAGGGTTTTCATATGAAGAGGGAGGTGCTTGCGTGTGAAACGAGTGAAACTGGTGGTGGCTTATGATGGCACCAATTATTGTGGGTGGCAGGTGCAGCCAAACGGAATTACGATAGAAGGTGTTCTGAACCGGGAATTGAGTAAATTATTGAAGGAAGATATTGTGGTGATCGGTGCGAGTCGTACAGATTCCGGAGTACATTCTTATGGAAATGTGGCAGTTTTTGATACAAATGCACGGATGCCGGCGGAAAAGATTTCCTATGCGCTGAACCAGCGTTTGCCGGATGATATTGTGGTGCAAAATTCCAGTGAAATCCCATTGGACTGGCATCCACGTCATTGCAACAGCCGCAAGACATACGAATTTCGCATTTTAAACCGTGAATTTCCAATGCCGCAAAGACGGCTGGACACCTGGTTTGTTTATCGAAAACTGAATATTCCGGCGATGTGTGAGGCAGCAAGACAGTTCGAGGGAACACATGATTTTAAAAGTTTCTGTTCTGTAAATACGGCAGTGGAAGATACGACACGCACGATTTATTCCTGCGAGTTAAAGAAGGATGGCGAATTACTGACGATTCGGATTACCGGAAGTGGTTTCCTCTATAATATGGTGCGGATCATTGCGGGAACGCTTTTTGATGTGGGAATCGGTAAGATCGCACCGGAGGATATTCCGGCGATATTAGAGAAAAAGGATCGGAAAGCAGCAGGACCGACTGCACCGGCGCATGGCTTGACGATGATTGGAATAGAGTATGAGATTCCACCGGAGAGTTTGATGGAGTGATAGAGGTACAAAAAATGAGTGAAAATAAAAAATGCGTATATTTTACGAGACATGGACAGACATTTTGGAACGTGGAAGACAAAATCTGCGGTTCCACAGATATCGCATTGACGGAGTATGGACAAGAGCAGGCGATTGCACTTGGGCAGAAGATTCTGGAAGAGGGGGTAGAGATTGACGAGATTTTGTATTCGCCATTAATACGTGCGGCGGATACTGCCAGACATATTTCTAAAATCACTGGAATTCCGGCAACAGAAGAATCGCGTCTGAAAGAACAGAATTTTGGAAAATACGAAGGTACTTCCCCGAGAAATGCACCGGAGTTTCAGAAAGCAAAAACAAATTTTATCTGCAGTTATGAGGGCGGTGAGACGATGCTGCATCTTTGCCAGAGAATTTACAATCTGCTGGATGATCTCAAGGAGCGGAACGATGGAAAGACATATCTGCTGGTAGCGCACAATGGAATTTCAAGAGTGATCGAATCTTATTTTCGTGATATGACTAACGAGGAGTTCGCAAAATTTGGAATTAAAAACTGTGAATTGAAAAAATATGAATGGGTGGAATAAATGCTCAATTTCATGGAAAAACCCAGAAAAAATCGTTGACACAGGGAGTTCACTGTACTATAATATACAAGTCTGACAAAGAGTGTTTTTTGTGTGCAAAAAAAGCATTTCATATATAGGCGGTCGGTTGGGACCCGACAGCAGGGCAGAGTTTTTGATGATTCTCCACAAGTCAGAGAAAACAAAACCCGGATAATGCAGACACATTATTCAAAATTAACAGGCAGGAAGCAGATGTGTCCGGACATTCACATTTGTGGAAGCCGCAAATTTATTCAAGGAGGAAAAATCAATGAATAACACATTCATGGCCAACCCGGACAAAGTTGAAAGAAAATGGTATGTAGTTGATGCTACAGGATATACATTAGGACGTTTATCTTCTGAAATCGCTAAGATTTTAAGAGGTAAAAACAAAGCTATCTTTACACCGCACATCGATACAGGTGATTATGTAATCGTTGTAAATGCAGAGAAAGTTAAAGTAACAGGTAAAAAATTAGATCAGAAGATTTACTATCATCACTCTGATTATGTAGGTGGAATGAAAGAGACTACATTAAAAGAGATGCTGGCTAAACATCCGGAAAGAGTTGTAGAGTTCGCTGTTAAAGGCATGCTCCCGAAAGGACCTCTCGGACGTCAGATGTACAAAAAATTATTTGTATATACTGGACCGGATCACAAACATGCAGCTCAGAAACCAGAAGTTCTGACATTTTAATCGGTGAAGGAGGTAAATAATCATGGCTAATACTAAATATTACGGAACAGGAAGAAGAAAAAAATCTATCGCAAGAGTTTACCTTGTACCGGGTACAGGTAAAATCACAATCAATAAAAGAGATATTGATGAGTATCTTGGACTTGAAACATTAAAAGTTATCGTTCGTCAGCCGTTAGTAGCTACAGAGAACGTTGACAAATTCGATGTACTGGTAAACGTTAAAGGTGGCGGTTACACAGGACAGGCTGGTGCTATCAGACATGGTATCGCACGTGCATTACTTACAGTAGACGCTGACTACAGACCAGTTCTGAAGAAAGCTGGATACTTAACACGTGACCCAAGAATGAAAGAGCGTAAAAAACCAGGTCTCAAATCTGCACGTCGCGCACCGCAGTTCTCAAAGAGATAGTTTTCACAATTTCAAAGAGATTACCAAAACCCTTGCAAACTCAGTGTTTACAAGGGTTTTTCTTATGTTTGCGTTTTTGAAAAAGTTGCTGAAAAGTGGTCGATTTTTGACGGTAGCACACACGTAGCGCACACGTAGCGTTTGTAGCGGTGTTCTTGAAATTTGCGACAGGTTGTGATACATTTAGATTGTAAATAAGGAACAACCGCCACAAGTGGTTGACCAGTTAATAAGAATGAACATAGAAAATGCCACCCTAACTCGCCAAAGTTATAGAGGGTGGCATTTTCATGCAACTTACAGCCTGATTTTTACAACTTACAGTATCAATTATAGATATAAAAAACATTCTATGCTATATTATTGTTTCAGAACCGAAGGGAGGTGCGGACATGAAGCTGTCTGTGGAACAGATTCCATATGAAAATGAGGAAGAAGTGATCGTCCGTTGCTATGACACACAGGAAAAATGGGTGGAAGCAATCCGCGCGGTTACTGCCGGAGAAGTTTCTGTCAGCGCCTTTGCGGAGGAAAAAGTTTGTCGGCTAAAACTCAGTGATGTTTATTACTTTGAGGTCGTGGATGGGTGCTCTTTTCTGTATTGTGAGAAAACCGTTTTCAAGTGCCGACAAAAGTTATATGAATTTGAAGAATTATGTCGAAACTCTATGCTTTTCCGATGCAGCAAATCTATGATCTTAAACGCAGATAAGATACAATATGTTCGCCCTTCTGTATCTGGAAGGATGGAAGAAAAGGAAAAAATAAAATGGCTTTGTTGCCCAAAATGTGGTGGCAAAACGAGGACACAGATACGCTCACACACGGTGCTGGAGGATTTTCCACTATTTTGTCCGAAGTGCAAATATACCTGTGTGATTTATTTCAAAGATGGTAAAACAGAAGAAATCAAAATGCCAGACGCTTAGACGCAGTGCATAATCTGATAGTTCAGGTTAACACTGAGTCTTTTTTTGGCTATTCATGGCAACACACAGAATGGTCAGATTGCGCGAGCGGATTGGGAACCCATTGTTGGAGAAAGTAGTGAGTGGCAGATTGAAACGGTACAAAGTGCCGAACCAGACGGATATGGAACTTATCGTTGGAGTTATGATATGACATCCTATTTGCCGGTGGCACATTCTATGGAAAAGGTGCAGAAGCAGGGGTATCAAAAATTGCCTGCGGCGGTTTTTCTGCCGGATGCGATATGCTTCTGCGTGCAATTACATTTACATCAGCGCGTTGTGATTTGTTGATTTTGCAAAGTCCATGGATTCCGATTTTGCAGGAACATACAGAAGAGCTGATAGATACCCTTTCGCAAAAGGGTATTGAACTTCGGATTTATTGTGGGGCTGAGGATGAAGATTGTCTTCCAATGGCACGAGATTTATATGCAAAGATGAAAAAGGCAGGATTAAAGGTGACATTTACAATTCAGGTAGACAATCGGCATCAGTTTCCAGAGAAGACGTACCATTTGGAGGATTGACGATTCAGTACTTGAACGCAGAATAAGCATTCCCCCGCTTCAAGTGCGTAGAGCACTAAGCGGTGGGGAAGGGGATGCTTATGTCAGCCTTGAAAAATGATAAGGAATATTTATGGAGGAACTATGAAAAATACAAACCAACTGATTGGCTGCTGTGGACTAGACTGCGAAAAATGCAATGCCAGGATTGCAACGCTCACGAACGATAACGCCCTGCGCGAGAAAACTGCCGTGTTGTGGACAAAGCTCAATGGGGTAACGATTACAGCAGACATGATTAACTGCACAGGC
>NZ_CAKRAS010000089.1 GCF_934295145.1 uncultured Eubacterium sp.
CGGTCTGTCCTATCCGGATATGACGCTGGTTACCAGTTTGTGTGAAATCTTACATGTGTCAGAACATGAACTTCTGACGGCCAGTGATGACATGCATCAACGTGAGATTGAGGAGCAGTCCCGCGGATATCTGCGGATATTAAAAGGCTATACCTGGGTGACGTATCTCTGTTATCTGGCAGTTTTGATCCCGTGCTTTATCGGGAATCTTGTGACAGAGCACCGCCTCTCCTGGTTCTTTATCGTAGTCGGTGGGCTTGCTATGGTATTTTCCTTTATCAATGTACCGGTGATGACCAAAACAAGACGCGCAGAAAAGTGTTTCTGGTGTTTTTATGGATCGACCATTTATATGCTGTGTGTTTGCCGGATTGTGTTAGGCGGTAACTGGCTGATCATGTCGCTGCTTGGCGTCAGCTTTGGTCTGCTCAGCGTATTTTTGCCGATCATTTTATGCAGCTGGCATTATGACTGGCCGATATTGCGCCACAAAGGTCTGATCTGCATGGCGCTTGATACAGTGTTAAGCTATTTGATGGTATTTTTCGGCTGCTTGTTTTATGTGAAAGGCGTGACAGGTGTCATTATTGCTCAGAACTTGTGGGTACTGACCGTTTTTTCGATACTTGCCTGGGGAATTTTTATCGTATTCCGATATATCAGGTGCAGCCGTTTGATGAAAATCAGCATTACAGTTGGACTTTGTGGTGTATGGATGTTTTTTGCTAACACGCTGATCAGCGTTGCTTATGACGGCAGAGCTGTTATGCCGGGAGTAAATTTCCATAATTGGATGGATTTCGGTGGACAAAACTTTGGACTGGTGGTTCTGATCGTCGGTGCGGTGATGGTCGCAGCGAGCATGATCCGGGATATGAGGAAATAACCTCTGGCGAAATAAAAAAGGGAATGCAGAACGAAAGCCGTTTTTGCATTCCCTTTTTCAGCGGAGAAGGAGGGATTTGAACCCTCGCGCCGTGTTACCGGCCTACTGGTGTTCGAAGCCAGACTCTTCAGCCACTTGAGTACTTCTCCAAAATAAGACTTAATTAGTATAAACATTTTTCAAAGGTTCGTCAATCCCCGAAAAGGAATGGTAAAAGTTTTGTGAAAGGTTCGTAAAATTTTCAGACAGGTCAATTAGTCTTGTAATCCCGTAGTTATTTTGATAAAATTCAGAACAGACAATGTGTTTTTTTCGCAGATTGTTTTATAATACTTTATAACAGAGATGTGCAGAGAAAGATGTCATGTCTGGGAAAACAGATGATCTGTGAATTGAGAGAGGAGCGGAAAAGATGAAAAGAATCGGAATGCTGACAAGTGGCGGAGACTGCCAGGCTTTAAATGCAGCAATGCGCGGAGTAGTAAAAGGATTAAATGCCAATCTGGATGAACTGGAGATTTATGGTTTTTATGATGGATACAAAGGATTAATTTATGGGAATTATCGTCTGCTGACATCCAAAGATTTTTCCGGAATTCTGACAAAAGGCGGAACAATACTCGGAACATCCCGTCAGCCGTTTAAATATATGCGTGTACCGGATGAGAACGGTTTGGATAAAGTGGCTGCAATGAAGCATACCTATCATAAACTGAGCCTTGACTGTCTGGTGATCCTTGGCGGAAATGGCACACAGAAAACAGCAAATCTGCTTCGTGAGGAAGGGCTGAATATCATTCATTTGCCGAAGACGATCGACAATGATATTTACGGTACCGATATTACCTTTGGCTTTGAAAGTGCACTGAACATTGCGACAGGAGTTATCGACTGCATCCATACCACAGCCGCTTCCCACAACCGTGTATTTATCGTTGAAATCATGGGACACAAAGTTGGCTGGCTTCCGCTCCATGCCGGTGTGGCAGGCGGTGCCGATATCATTCTGATCCCGGAGATCCCATATGATATCGACAAAGTAGTGGAGGCTATCAACAAACGAAGCAAAGACGGAAAAGGATTTACCATTCTGGCAGTTGCAGAAGGTGCAATTTCCAAAGAGGATGCATTGCTTTCCAAGAAAGAACTGAAAGCAAAGAAAAAAGAAACAAAATATCCGTCAGTTTCTTATGAAGTGGCTGCACAGATCCAGGAGCGCACCGGAAATGAAGTGCGTGTTACAGTTCCGGGGCATATGCAGCGTGGTGGAAGTCCGTGTGCTTATGACCGTGTACTTTGTACACAGCTTGGTGCGCATGCAGCAAAACTGATTCTGGATGAGGATTACGGTTATATGGTTGGTATGATCAATGGTCAGACCAAAAAAGTACCTCTGGGTGAGGTGGCTGGCAAGTTGAAGATGGTTCAGCCGGATTGCCAGTTGATCAAAGAAGCAAAAATCGTAGGAATTTGTTTCGGAGATTGATCATCTCAGTCTGAGTTGAGACTCCGACTGAGATAAACGCTCCGCGGAGATGTACAGTGATTCTAAGATGAATATGTCAGCTTACGTTGACCAGAATCACGTACCAAGTCTCACGTGCGTTCGACTTGAATTTATGATTTGAGTATCAAAACGTGTTACTGAAAGTTAGAAAGGAGCCGCTATGTCTTATACGGCTTTATATCGAAAATACCGTCCTTCCGAATTCGAGGATGTAAAAGGACAGGAGCATATTGTTACAACATTAAAAAATCAGATTAAGGCAGACCGCATCGGACATGCCTATCTGTTTTGCGGTACCCGTGGAACCGGAAAAACTACGGTGGCAAAGATTTTTGCAAAAGCTGTAAACTGTGAGCATCCGGTGGACGGAAGTCCCTGCGGGGAGTGTGCTTCCTGCAAGGCGATCGCAGCGGGGTCATCCATGAACGTGATCGAAATCGATGCAGCTTCCAACAACGGTGTGGAAAACATCCGTCAGATCCGGGAGGAAGTTTCCTATTCCCCGACACAGGGAAAGTATAAAGTATACATTATCGATGAGGTTCATATGCTTTCTATCGGAGCTTTTAATGCATTGCTGAAGACGTTGGAAGAACCGCCATCTTATGTTATTTTTATTCTGGCAACTACGGAATCGCATAAAATTCCGATCACAATTTTATCCCGTTGCCAGAAATATGATTTTCGCAGGATTTCCATTGAGACAATCTCAGATCGTCTGATGGATCTGTTGCAGCAGGAAGGCGTAGAAGCAGAGGAAAAAGCGGTCCGTTATGTGGCAAAAGCCGGTGACGGTTCTATGCGAGATGCATTGAGTCTTCTGGATCAATGTATCGCATTTTATCTGGGTGAACCGCTGACATACGATCATGTGCTGGAAGTGCTTGGTGCAGTAGATACAGAAGTATTCAGCCGTCTGCTTCGTTCTATTCTGGCAAATAACGTAGTGCAGGCGATTGAACTTTTGGAAGAGCTGATTATTCAGGGGCGTGAACTGGGACAGTTTGTGACGGATTTTGTATGGTATCTGCGAAACCTTCTTCTGGTAAAAAGTTCTGATCAGATGGAAGATGTACTGGACATGTCCAGTGAAAATCTGGCATTATTAAAAGAAGAAGCCGACATGATCGAAGGTGATGTGATCATGCGTTATATCCGTATCTTTTCTGATCTGTCGGGACAGCTCAAATACGCACCACAAAAACGTGTATTGATTGAAATTGCACTGATCAAACTATGTCGGCCGGCGATGGAAACCACGCAGGATGCTCTGACAGACCGTGTGGCTCAGCTTGAAAAAAAAGTAGAAGAAGGTGTAACTGTTGTGGCAGCGACACCGACAGCGTCGCCTGCTTCGGAAAGTGCATCGGCTGCATCGCAGAAACCGAAAGAACCGGTGCAGATGCCGAAGGCGATTCCGGATGATATCCGTCAGGTAGTTAAAAACTGGAGTTCTATTGTACGTGAACTGCCAGGGGTTACTGCTACTTATTTAAGGGGAGCCCATTTGAGTCTTGGCGGAGAAAATAAATTAATGCTGGTGTTTGACGACGATTTGGCATATACTTATGTGTCGGAGGAACGTCGCAGGACAGAAATCACAGAGCGGATTTCGAACCGAATCGGTAAAGAGATTGAAGTGGTGATGCAGTCCAACGATTCTGGACGTCCATTCGAAGAGAATTATATCGATCTGGAACAGATCGTTCACATGGACATTGAAGTGGAAGACGAGTAAAATTGCGATAACAGGAGGATGCAATATGGCAAAAAGAGGTGGATTTCCGGGAGGAATGCCGGGAAACATGAATAATCTGATGAAACAGGCACAGAAAATGCAGCGTCAGATGGAAGAAGCAACGAAAGAACTGGAAGAAAAAGAAGTATCTGCCAGTGCAGGTGGCGGAGCAGTAGAAGTAACTGTATCCGGTAAAAAAGAAGTTGTAAAAGTAAAACTGGCAGAAGAAGTAGTAGATCCGGATGATATCGAAATGTTGGAAGATCTGATCGTAGCTGCTACAAATGAAGCACTGCGTAAAATGGAGGAGATCTCACAGCAGTCCATGTCCAAGATTACAGGCGGCATGGGAATGGGCGGAGGATTTCCGTTCTAATGGATTATTACAGCAAGCAGATCAGTAAATTGATAGAAGAACTGTCTTCTCTGCCGGGGATTGGCAGTAAGTCAGCGCAGCGTCTGGCTTTTCATATTTTAAATATGCCGACGGAGCGGGTAGAACGACTGGCAGATACTATTCTTGATGCAAGAAAAAATATCCGTTACTGCAAGACCTGCTACACGCTGACAGATGCAGAAGAATGTCCGATCTGTCGAAACAGCGGACGTGACCATACAACGATCATGGTAGTAGAAACTACTCGTGATCTGGCAGCTTATGAAAAGACAGGGCAGTACAATGGTGTATACCATGTGCTGCATGGCGCGATTTCTCCTATGCTTGGAATCGGACCGGAGGATATCCGCCTGAAAGAACTGATGCAGCGTCTTCAGGGCGATGTAAAAGAAGTGATCATTGCCACGAATTCCAGTCTGGAAGGAGAGACGACTGCCATGTATATCAGCAAACTGATCAAACCGACCGGGATCAAAGTATCGCGAATTGCCAGCGGTGTGCCGGTGGGCGGTGATCTGGAATATATTGATGAAGTTACATTATTAAGAGCCCTCGAAGGACGAGTAGAATTATAATCAGAAAAAAGTGTATCTGTTTTTATAACAGGAAACAGGCTGAGAATATAACAAAACTTGACTCGGAAGGGCAGAATAAGAAAGGGAGCACATTATGACAAAGTTAGAACTTGAAAAAATTGCTGTAGAAGTGCGCAAAGGAATCATCACTGGCGTACACAGCGCAAAATCCGGTCATCCGGGTGGATCTTTATCCGCAGCAGAGATTTTTACTTATCTGTATTTTGTAGAGATGAATGTAGATCCGAAAAATCCGAAAGATCCGAACAGAGACAGATTTGTTCTTTCAAAAGGACACGTTGCACCAGGTCTGTATGCGACACTTGCACAGAAAGGATATTTTCCAGTAGAAGAGCTGGAAGGACTGCGCCACATCGGCTCCATGCTTCAGGGACATCCGGACATGAAACACATTCCGGGTATTGATATGTCAAGCGGTTCTCTTGGACAGGGATTTTCCGCAGCAGTTGGTATGGCACTGGCTGCCAAAATGGATAGCAAGGATTACCGCGTATATTCACTTGCAGGTGATGGAGAAATCCAGGAGGGACAGATCTGGGAGGCTGCTATGTTTGCCGGAGCACGTAAACTGGACAACCTTGTATTATTTGTAGACAACAACGGTCTTCAGATCGATGGAAACATCGCAGACGTATGCTCTCCGTATCCGATCGATAAAAAGTTTGAGGCATTCAATTTCCATGTGATCAATATCAATGGAAATGATTTTGATGAGATTGCGGCAGCATTAAAAGAGGCGCGCGAGACAAAAGGTATGCCGACAGCTATTATTGCAAAAACAATCAAAGGTAAAGGTGTATCTTATATGGAGAACCAGGCAGGATGGCATGGAAAAGCTCCAAACGATGAAGAATTTGCCATTGCTATGGAAGAATTAAAGAAAGCAGGTGAAGCATTATGTCAGAAGTAAAGAAAATCGCAACAAGAGACAGTTACGGCAATACATTAGTAGAGCTTGGAAAAGAGCATGAGAATCTGGTAGTTCTGGATGCTGACCTTGCAGGTGCAACAAAGACAGCTGTTTTCAAAAAAGCATTCCCGGAGCGTCACATTGACTGCGGTATCGCTGAGGGCAATATGGCAGGTATTGCAGCAGGTCTTGCTACCTGTGGAAAAGTTCCGTTTATGAGTTCTTTTGCAATGTTTGCAGCAGGACGTGCATTTGAACAGGTTCGTAATTCCATCGGATATCCGCACTTAAACGTAAAAATCGGCGCAACTCACGCAGGTATTTCCGTAGGTGAGGATGGTGCAACTCATCAGTGTAATGAGGATATTGCCCTGATGCGTACAATTCCTGGTATGGTAGTGATCAATCCATGTGATGATGTAGAAGCAAAAGCAGCAGTTCGTGCTGCTTATGAGTATGAGGGACCGGTTTACTTAAGATTCGGTCGTCTGGCTGTTCCGGTAATCAACGACGAAGCAACTTACAAATTCGAACTTGGAAAAGGCGTTGTATTAAAAGAGGGCAAAGATGTGACAATCATCGCAACTGGTTTGTGTGTAAATGAGGCAGTAGAGGCAGCAAAACTGCTGGCAGCAGATGGTATCGATGCAGAAGTGATCAATATCCATACAATCAAACCACTGGATGAGGAACTGGTTATTGCATCCGCACAGAAAACAGGCAAAGTCGTAACAGTAGAAGAGCATTCTGTAATTGGTGGTCTTGGAAGTGCTGTATGCGACACACTGAGCGAGAAAGCTCCGACAAAAGTAATGAAGATCGGTGTGTATGATCGTTTTGGTGAATCTGGCCCTGGTGCTGAGCTGATCAAGAAATATGAACTTGATAGCGAGAGTATCTATAAAAAAGTAAAAGGTTTCCTGGCCTAACTTCTTGTTTAGGGTAATTTAAAAAGAAGCTGGAAGAAAACTCCAATGCCGGCACGAATGATTTTCTATCTGCGCTGC
>NZ_CAKRAS010000090.1 GCF_934295145.1 uncultured Eubacterium sp.
CTGCCTGTCGGTTTCTTTCTTCTTATAATAAGATACACGATCGGAAGTATAATAATATAAGATGCTATAATAAACGATGACTTGGAAGCCGATGTATATTGAAGTGCAACTGTAAATAAAAAGAATTCAAAAAACATTGCGGTTCCCATTTTCATTCCTGAAAACAGAAGATCTTTTGTATAATATTTGAATTTAGGTATACATATCACTGCAAGTATGATTGCAGCAAACGAAAATCGAAATGCAAGTAATACAGAAGGCGGCACTTCGGCCACCAACTGTTTTACGGCTATGTAAGCGGTGGCCCACAGGAATGCAGAGGCCACGAGGGCCAAGCACCCTATGAGACGACCTTTTTTCATGATTTATTTAAATCCTCTCTTAACCATGTCTGTTACTGCAAATGTTGCAACATCATCTGCATATTTACCTGCACCAAAGCCTGCATCATAACCAAGCTCTTTTGCAAGTTCATGTGTAATACGTGCACCACCACAGCAAACGATATACTTATCACGAAGTCCCTCAGCCTCAAGAAGCTCGATCAGATTTGTTAAGTTCTGAATATGAACATCTTTCTGAGTAACAGTCTGAGATACCAGCAGTACATCTGCATGTAACTCTTTTGCTTTCTCAATAAATTCTTCGTTTGGAATCTGAGATCCAAGGTTATATGCCTCGATCATTTCGTAACGCTCCAGACCATAATGTCCGGCAAATCCTTTTCGGTTCATAACTGCATCGATACCTACGGTATGAGCATCTGTACCGGTGGAAGCACCTACTACTACGATCTTTCTGCCGAAGTGCTCTTTGATATATTCATTCACTTCATCCATAGACATTGTCTCTTCTTCTACTGTCTGTACATGGATATCTGTGTAATTTACTGTGTGAACGCAGCTGCCGTAGCAAACATAAAATGTAAATTCTGTATCCAGAGCATGGTGATGTGCTACATTGACATCTTCCAGTCCCATCAGTTTGCAAAGCTGTCTTGCTGCTTCTTCTCCGCGCTCATCATCTTTGATAGGTAATGTAAAGCTTAACTGCATTTTACCATCATTCATGGTGTCGCCGTACGGTTTGATTTTGGTCAGATCCAGAGTTGTATCGAAATCTGCCTTGCTCATATTGTAAAGTCCACTCATCGCTTAGACCTCCTTTTTCATCAGAGTAATAAACGGGTTGAAGTAATTATCATCTTTTACTACAACGCCATCCAGACCTTTTCCGCCGTCTTTCGGACGTTTAATGTCTGCAAAAATACCCTGTTCCAGTGTTGCAAACAGACCCTGATGCTCAATTTCTACAAGCAGGTCAGTTGCTTTCTGGAGTACTTCATTAGCACGTGACTGAATAATTCCGCCCTCTTTGAATTCAAGCTCAGAGCCGAAATCTTTCATTGTACGGAAAATGTACTGTGCATTCTCAATAGCCAGTGCACGGTCTGACATAAACGGTGTATGGATCGCTTCTGTCATCATACCAAGTAAGTGAAGTCTCTGTCCTGTCATAATAGTTACTGCATTGAATAATGCATCCTGTACATGACCACGGAAAATATTACCTGTCATGAATTTTGTAGGCGGCATGTATTTTAATGGTGCTTTCGGGAAGATTTCTCTAGCCATCTGTGCCTGTGCTAACTCATACAGGAATCCATTCTCTACATCCGGTGAAATCTCGAATGCATGTCCAAGACCCTGCTGCTCTTCCGGCAGACCAGCCATTAATGCAAACTGCTCATTCAGGAACTGAGAAGCAAGTACAGTATGTGCTTCTTCTACAGCATCTGCAGTTGTCAGGTAGTTATCCTCACCAGTATTAATGATAACGCCTGCAAAACCATTGATAATACGTGAGAAATACTGGTCAACCAGTGTTCTCTGCATGTTGATATCACGGAACAGAATACCATATAAAGCATCGTTCAGCATAACGTCCAGACGCTCTAAAGCTCCCATTGCTGCGATCTCCGGCATACATAATCCGGAACAGTAGTTACAGAGACGGATATATCTATTTTCTTCCTCTCCTACTTTATCAAGGGCTGCTCTCATGAGACGGAAGTTCTCCTGTGTCGCATAAGTACCACCGAAACCTTCTGTAGTTGCACCATATGGTACATAATCCAGTAAGGACTGACCGGTTGTACGGATAACTGCGATGATGTCAGCGCCCTGTTTTGCGGCTGCAACAGCCTGTGTAATATCTTCATAAATGTTACCTGTAGCAACGATCAGATAAAGGAACGGACCCTCTTTATCTCCACCGAAGGACTCCAGATACTCATTTCTTTTTGCTACATTTCCTGCTACTCTCTCTGTGGTAGCTTCTGCGATCGGCCAGATAGCCGCTTTGATTTCCTCTAAGGAAGCAACCGGAAGTTTTGTCAGATCTACTTCTCCGCTGCTTACTTTCTCAGCGATTTCCTGTGGTCCTACACCAAGTGCAACCATTGCATTTCCTACATAAAATGCAACACCACCGGAAAGTACTCCTTTTTCTTTCAGATGATCCACTACTACGTTTGGAAGCGGAACCTCTACCTCATTAACACCGTCGATTCCTAACAGACGGCAAACAGCTCTTTCAACTGTAACTGTTGTATGTTCATCGATAAAAGCCTGAACATCTGCAGCAACATTATGTGCACTTGCTCTTGCTTTTGCGATTAATTCCTGGTTTAATCCAAGTTTGCTCATACTTGAAAAACTCCTTTCATCTCGGTATTAAGTAACATGTCAGGCTATTTTTCACGCCATCTGTACTTAGGGTGAAAAGCGGGGAAACCCGAAGGTCTCCCGCTCTTCCATTGTTTTATGGTTTTATTATTCTATGAATGCTTAGTGATGATCACTGTGACGGCGAACACGTGCTAAATCAGCCGGTTCAATTGTCATCTGCAGACCCTGCTCAAGTGCTGCTACACCGACAACGTTTGCTTTTCTCTTTCCGGTACATACATCACATGTGCAGTGTGGCTCATAATGTGCCGGCTCTGTATATGTGGTAATAACGCCTTCGTAGTTACGAAGAATAACTTTACCAGGTGTCTGAGAAATAACGTAGTTCGGCATAACTGGTGTTTTTCCACCACCGCCCGGTGCATCAACAACGAATGTCGGTACTGCATATCCGGATGTATGACCACGAAGTCCCTCAATGATCTCGATACCTTTGGAAACCGGAGTACGGAAGTGCTCTAATCCAAGAGAAAGGTCACACTGGTAAATGTAGTAAGGACGTACACGAATCTGTACTAATTTACGAACCAGGTCTTTCATTACATGTACACAATCATTGATGCCTGCTAATAATACAGTCTGGTTTCCTAACGGAATACCTGCGTCAGCAAGTCTAGCACATGCTGCTGCGGACTCTTCTGTAATCTCGTTTGGATGATTGAAGTGTGTATTTAACCAGATTGGATGATATTTTTTCAACATGTTGCACAGTTCCGGAGTGATACGCTGTGGCATAACAACCGGTGTTCTTGATCCGATACGGATAATCTCAACATGAGGAATAGCACGTAACTGGGAGATGATATACTCAAGTCTCTCATCACTGATCAGTAATGCATCACCACCGGATAACAGTACGTCACGTACTTCCGGATGATTACGGATATACTCTAAGCACTGCTCTACCTGATCAGTCGGTACGGAACCGTCTTTCTGTCCCGCGAAACGTCTTCTTGTACAATGACGGCAGTACATGGAGCACTGATCTGTTACAAGGAACAGAACACGGTCCGGATAACGGTGTGTCAGTCCCGGTGCCGGAGAATCTGTATCCTCATGCAGCGGATCTTCCAGATCTGCAGCGGAACGATGAAGCTCTTTCTCTGTCGGGATTGCCTGTTTACGAACCGGATCTTCCGGATTAGTCGGATCGATCAGAGATAAGTAATATGGTGTAACAGCCATACGAAGTGTGCTTAAGCATTTTGCAACACCTTCTTCTTCCTCTGCTGTCAGTGTCATGTATTTTTTCAGGTCTTCAACAGTCTCTACTCTGTTTTTTACCTGCCAGTGCCAATCATTCCATAATTCGTCTGGAACATCTTTGAATAATCCGAATTCTCTACTTTTTCTCATAGTTTTATATCTCCTCTTGATATTTACAATGTAGTTTTTTGTTTCCCCAATTATTATCTTTTAATTATACATACTTCTGATCGAACAGGTTGCGGATTGCTTCGTTCTCTCTTAACTCCTGAAGTGTGATCTCTGCATGGCCTTTTGTATATCCATTACCGATGATCATATCAACGTCTTTACCTACACCCTCTGCACCAAGAGCTGCTTTTGTGAAGCTTGTAGCCATGGAGAAGAAGTATACGATACCACCGTCATGAACCGGAAGGATTGCGGACATTTCGCAGTTATTTACGTTTACACAGCAGATAGCTACATCATACTCTTTGCCATCATTTGCTGCTAAAGCTTTCTCTAATACATCTACCGGAAGTGCTGCACTTGCCTGGAATGCTTTGTGGCAAACACCGAGTTTTAATAACTCATCTACACCATCCTGGCTGTAATCCATAGCTACAACACGACCTGTCGGTCCAACACGTTTCATAGCTTCGTAGCAAACCAGTGTACCGGATTTTCCAGCGCCACCGAGAACCAGAACGCTCTGACCCGGTTTTACTAATTTTGCTGTCTGAGCAGGTGCTCCAGCTACATCTAATGCTGCCAGTGCAAGCGGCTCGCTGATGTCATCCGGAAGTTTTGCGTATAATGCGCTCTCGAATAATACAGCCTGACCTTTAATATCAACACGGTCGATTTCCGGATGGATCTCGATGATCTCATCAATCTTCAGTGGTGTCATGGATAAAGATACTAAGGAAGCAATTTTATCGCCAACTTTGATATCCAGATCTAAGTCTTCACCGATATAAGCAACTTTACCGATGAACATTCCGCCGGATCCTGTTACCGGATTCTGCATTTTACCACGCTCATTAACGATTCCCAGAATCATCTCTTTGATTTTCTCTGTATCGCCACCACATGCCTCTTCAATCTGTGTGAAAGAAGCAGAGTCAATATTTAAAGAAATAACATCACAGATAATCTCGTTGGAATATCTTTTTGTCATGTCGTTATCAATTTTCTGAGCTGCCTGTGTCAAAACTCCCTGCGGCTCAATTACACGATGAATTCCGTATTTGTCACCTACTAATTTTCCCATTGTTTTCTCCTCCTGAAACTTATTCTTTCCTTATTATAATGTTACATAAAAAACAATTTCCCCAAACTGTTTTTCGTTTTGAATCACGTTTTGTTTATCTGTAAAAGGATCCAGTTGCTTTGCAATCGTATGTCAGGGTTTTTAACATTTTCATAACCGAATCCCTTTTACATTCCTTCTAACATGAATTCCCGGATATATACCGGTTGTTTCATACCTCTCAGATTATTTCAAACCTAAGATTTCTCTTGCCTCTGCCGGAGTAGCTACCGGTCTTCCGAGTTCTTTTGCAATTCTTACTACTTTCTCAACCATCTCTCCGTTGGAAGCTGCAAGTTTGCCTTTTTCAATATATACGTTATCTTCGAAGCCGACTCTTACATGTCCGCCCATCAGAATTCCCATTGTTACCATCGGATACTCAAATCTGCCGACACCGGATACGGTCCATGTGGAACCTGCCGGAATACTGTTTGCCATGAAAAGCAGATCTCTTGGCTCACCGGAGATACCTCCGTTGACACCCATTACAAAATCAAAATGCATTGGTGCTTTGATGTATCCTTTTTTATGAAGGCGGATGGCCATGTCGATCATACCTTTGTCAAATACTTCGATCTCAGGTTTGATTCCGTATTCGTTCATTGTGTTTGCGAAATCAATGATCATGTTCTCTGTGTTAACGAAGATTTCATCACCGCCAAAGTTACATGTTCCACAATCCAATGTTGCCATTTCCGGTCTTAAAGTAGTAGGTGCCAGACGCTCTTCGTTACTCATGCCAACTGCTCCCCCAGTAGATGGCTGAATAATAACATCCGGACATACTTCCTTGATTGCATTGATGCAGGCCTCGAAACGATCTCTGCTCTGTGTCGGTGTTCCATCATCGTCTCTTACATGAAGATGGATAATGGAAGCTCCCGCGTCGTAAGCGCTTTTTGCTTCTTTTGCAATTTCCTCTACTGTATAAGGAACTGCCGGGTTATGCTCTTTGGTAACCTCAGCGCCACAGATACATGCAGTGATAATTAATTTTTCCATAGCGTTTACCTCTCCTTTTAAAATTATCCCAATACATTATAAAACATTAAAAGCGCTATCCATCGGAATCCTTTTGGACTCCTCTGAATAGCGCTCCACGTTTTCACATGACAATTCAAAAGCTGTATGCCCCTGAACCAAGTCCGGATCTCATTATAAATCCTTCCTTTCGGCGATTGGCCCCTTCGCATACAACATTGGAAATAATGTTCCTTAACATTTGCTGCTACCCGGCAAACCGCACCTCTATTTTTGATATTATGTAGTTTTTGATATTATGCTGAAATACTAATTTTTCTGATTAATAAGGTTCTGCCTTGAAATTACTTGCGCTGCTTATCTTTTGGAACAACGCATGTTCCGCTTGCGCGGCATACAACGATCGGCTCCTCCAGAATATCACATGCGGAATCATTGATGTCAGGTCTCGGAGCAATTACTTTACGTGCCTCGAATACCATCTTTCTGGATGTATTTCCAACAGATACGATTTCACCAACAGCTTCGATATAATCGCCTGCAAATACAGGTGCCATGAACTCTACTTCGTCATAAGCTTTGAACAGTCCCTCATCTCCATCATTTAAGATAAGAAGTTCTGTAGCTACATCTCCGAATAAACCAAGCATTCTTGCTCCGTCTACCAG
>NZ_CAKRAS010000091.1 GCF_934295145.1 uncultured Eubacterium sp.
GATATGACTTCCGGACGTATCGCACCGCAGATTTTGAGATTTGCAATGCCTGTGTTGCTGGGGCTGGTTTTCCAGAGAATCTATAATTTTGCAGACTCTTATATTGTGGGGCATTTTTTAGGGGATAATGCGCTGGCAGCGGTCAGTGTGGCAGGCGTCGGTATGTATCTGGTATTTTCGTTGATCATCGGTCTGACGACGGGTGTAACGGTTGTTATGTCACAATACTATGGTGCAAAGGAAGAGGATAAAGTAGTAAAGACATTCTTTTCCTCTATTTTTATTGCACTTGGCATGACGATATTTGTTACGGTGATCGGATTGCTTATGACAAGGCCGTTGCTGATCGTGCTGCAGACTCCGGCAGAGGTACTGGATGCGGCTGTTTTGTACCTGCGGATCATTTGTGCCGGTTCTGTCGGAACAATGTTGTATAACTGGATTTCTGCTGTTTTACGCTCACTGGGTAATTCCGTGGTTCCGCTGATTTTTCTTGGTATCTCCAGTTTGTTGAATATTGTATTTGATATTTTATTTGTGGCTGTGATTCCTCTGGGAGTTGGCGGTGCTGCATTTGCAACCGTACTGGCGCAGGTTATATCCGGCGTGGCCTGCCTGCTTTATGCATGGAAGATTTTGCCGATGCTTCGGATCCGCAGAGATAAACTGAAACTGGATACTTATATCGGAAAACAAATGCTGGTGTATGGTCTGCCGGCAGCATTGCAGATGAGCATTATTTCCATTTCAGATATGACATTACAGGCAGTGGTAAATACATACGGAACGACATTGGTTGTAGCGTATGGTGTGTGTATCAAAGTGGAAGGGCTTGGAATGCAGGTGGGCGATGCTCTCGGAACGGCACTGGGAACCTTTACCGGACAAAATACGGGGGCGAAGAACATTGAGCGGATCAAAGCCGGATTTCGCACTACATTTTTGTTGAATGCCATTGGATATGCGGTTGTATCACCGTTGATCTTCTTGCTGGCACCAGTGGTCATGCGGATGTTTACTGATAATCAGGAAGCGATTGGTTATGGAGTGGAATACATGCATATTTTTGCACCGTTTCTGATTGGTGTCGGAACATTGAATCTGTTTCATAACATGCTTCGTGCAGTGGGAGACGTGAAAATTACCATCTGGATGGGCATCAGTGAGGTCATTACCCGTATCGGTTTTGCATTTTTGTTTTCCTGTCTGTGGGGATATTGGGGGCTCTGGTGGGTGTCTCCGATCACCTGGTGGTGCGCAGCAGGTCTGGGCGGTTTGCGATATCTGAGCGGTGTATGGAAAAAGAAAGTGAGAAATCATGAGAAAATTTTTGATCATAGAGGATGAAACACGTCTGGCGGATGTGCTATATGACTGGTTTTGCAGTAAGAATTTTCAGGTTACGGTCTGTTATGATGGAAATCCAGATATGAGGCAGCGGTGAAGACAAACTATGATGCGATTATTTCAGATGTCATGCTGCCTGTGATGGATGGTTTGTCAATTGTGAAAGAATTAAGGAAAATGAGGATATAAAAGAAAAACAGGATAAGACATCGGACCGGGAAGAAGAGAGTTATGTTCAAAAAAAGTAAACGGACAACTGGTAATTGATGAAAACGCAGAAATTACAAATGCCAATGGAGACTTACACTGCCGCAACAGCTCCGGTTATCATCAATATAGGTGCGGCAGGATACAGTGCACAGGAAAATCAGGAGGTAAGACATTTTGACAAATATGTTCTGAAGGTACTGCAGGATCAGAAAGAAACACTGAGCAAATTATTTAATAACGGTGCAGAATCATGATATAATGAGCGCAAGAGAGCCATAGGGAGCTTGCTCACTATTGGCGAACGGCGAATGTTGATCATAAGAGCTGCATAAGCAGCGACAAGCACCGTAGGTGCGACTTATGATATATTGAGTGCAAGAGAGTCAATATGTTTGCATAATTGACGAACGTCGAAATAGTGTTGATAGTGCCTGCTGTGAGAAAGCAAACTTTAAAGTACATAATATTTATGGAAAATGAGAAGAACAAATCTGGGCCATCGTGTATTCTTTTAATGTAATCAAAAGGGAAAAACCTGAAGAAAAATGAGAAGAAAGAGGTATAAAAGATGGCTAGATTTACAATTCCAAGAGATGTATATTATGGTGAAGACGCTATTGAGAACTTAAGTGTGTTAAAAGGGCATAAAAAGGCGTTTGTTGTAACTGGAACAAATTTTATGATTGATAACGGATATCTGGAAAAAGTCAAAAACCTTCTTCATGATAACGGAATGGAAGTAAAGGTATTTGATAAAGTTGAAAGTAATCCGCTGATATCAACGGTTTACCGTGGCGCTGAGCAGATGTGTGAGTGGGAGCCGGATGTGATTGTTTCATTAGGTGGTGGTTCACCGACAGACAGCGCAAAAGCAATGTGGATTTTTTATGAAAATCCGGAATTGAAATTTGATGATATTAAAACACCATATTCACTTCCAAAACTTCGTAAAAAAGCAATTTTTGTTGCAATTGGAACTACTTCCGGAACAGGAACAGAGGTTACTTCTTTTTCTGTAATAACAGAAGATGATACTAAAATTAAATATCCAATTGCAGATTTTGAAATCACACCGGATATTGCAATCGTAGATACGAAAATTCCACTTTCTATGTCACAGGTATTAACAGCGGATTCTGGTATGGATGCACTGACTCATTCCATTGAGGCATATGTGGCAACAGCACATACGGATTTGACTGACTGTCTGGCACTTAAGAGCGCGCAGATGGTATTTGAAAACCTGGAAGATTCCTGCAATGGCAGCTCAGAGGCCAGAAAACAGGTTCATGTAGGTCAGGATATGGCAGGAATGTCTTTTTCTAATGCTCTGCTTGGTATTGTACATTCTCTTGCGCATAAAGTAGGGGTGAATTATGGTATTACTCATGGCCGTTGTAATGCAATCATGCTGCCATATGTTATCGAATATAACAGTCTGGTTGCAGCAGATCGTTTCGCAGATATTGCGGATGCTCTTGGGCTTTCCGGTGCAACAGATAAACAGAAAGTAAATGCATTAGTAAGAGCAATTAAGGATTTGAATGCATCAATTGGAATTCCGGTTTCTTATCAGGCAGCAGGTGTAGATGAGAACGTATATAAAGAAACACTTGATGTATTGGCAGAAGCTGCATGTGGTGATCCATGTACTTTATTTAATCCACGTGAGACAAAGGTAGAAGACATGAAAAAGATTATGGCATGCTGCTATTACGGACAGGACGTTAATTTTTAAAAATCGGATTTTTATGTAGATAATCCAGATTTTGCAGAAGTAGAAAATGATGGAAACCTCTGGTATATCTTTTAGGGTATATCGGAGGTTATTTTCATTTGATAGGAAATTACGATAAATTTCCTGTCAAATAAAAGCATTTCGTGCAGATAATGTGCACATTGAAAAATGAAAGTCTGAAATCTGGATTGGAAAATGACACTGTGCTATACTGGAATACAGGAGGAAAATAAAATGTCCGCACCACGATATTATCTAAAAGGAAATTTTAAAAAATTCAGGCAGATATTTATAAATTCAGGATTTGAAAAAAGAACTTTTCAGGCTGGGGATATTCTGATTCAACCGCACAATACATGGACTCATATTTATTATTTACTGTCCGGGGAAGTAAAAGTGTCTATAGTTGAAAGTAATCTTGGTAAAGATCTGGCATATTGCGGATCTGATTATCTGGTTCCCTTTGCACTTTCCACAGACAGTCCAATCCAGAATTTGATGCAGGTGGAAGCAGTGACAGAAATTGAAGCAATTGTTGTACCCAGGGAGCAATGGCATCGGCTAAGTGAATATCCAGAGTTAAATGAAGAAATTCGCCAGATGCTGATGGATTATATTTATCTGCTTGCACATGAACTGGAAAGCCAGACTTTTGACAGCGGAATGGAAAAGGTTGCGTCTTTTTTATATACGGTATATGAGAATACGGATAATGAGCAGATAAATATTCCGATGAATTCATTGTGCTCTTTTATTGGATTGAACCGTACAAACTTGAATAAATATCTGAATGTATTGATTGAAGATGGAGTAGTCAGGAAAGTAAAGCGCAGTGTGTTGATTTTGCATCCTGAAAAATTAAAAACATATTGTTCAGAGCGTGTACTTAAGTGTAAGATTATTCCACCTGGTAAAACAGAAATCCAACCGGCAAAATATGATTTCAAGCAAAAAATTGTTCATGAGATGTATGACTTTTTTTCCATACATTTTTGTGAACAGGATGAAATTGAAAAATTTATCAGTGAGCTGCCAATGGACTATGGATATTTGAATCGCCTGTTTAAGATGCAGTATGACAGGACGATGCGTGCTTATATTTTGGAACAGCGTCTTGATTATGCAGCAGAATTATTGATGAAAACAGATAAAAAAGTTGTAGATGTGGCTTATGAATCCGGTTTTAACAGTGTATCCGGATTTTATCGGAGTTTTAAAGAAAATCTTGGTATATCACCAACTGAATATAGAAAAGAAAACAGATAATGTTTGGTAACAAATATGTAGTGAAGGAGAAGAAAATTATGAAATTTCAGTGGTTAAACGAAAGTACTATTGTAAAAACAGACGACAAAATTGAAATTTATGCACCAGGAAAAACAGATTTTTTCTGTGGCAGTACGGATGAGTGTGAAGAAGGAATTCTTCCGGAGTCTCTTTGCAATGCACCATATTATTATACAGAAGTGAAGGGAGACTTTGTATTAAAAGTAAAAGTAAGCCATGATTTTAAAGATGTTTATGATTCGGCATCTGTGATGGTGATGAAAAATCTGACCTGTTGGGCAAAATGTTGTTATGAATTGACGGATTTTGGAACACATGCTGCTGTAAGTGTGGTAACAAAAGGAGATTCTGACGATGCAAATGGATGTAATCTGGAAGGAAATTCTGCGTGGCTTCAGGTCTGCCGTGTAGATAATAATTTTGCATTTCATTATTCCGTGGATGGAGAAAATTTCTATATGATGAGATATTTTCATTTACCGGTGGAATCTGTGATAAAAGTAGGATTGCTTGCACAGGCGCCAACTGGAGATGGTGGAATACGCACGTATGAACATCTGTCTATTGAAAAGAAAACTGTAAAAAATATAAGAGCCGGAAAATGATTTTATAATGGCAAAAAGATAATTCCCTCATAAAAGTGTAAGAGTATGCGGAAAATTCCCTCATAAAAGTGTAAATATATATAAAAAATTCGCTCATAAAATTGTTGAATAAACAAGATAATATGGTATATTAATGAAGTAGGAAGAAAAATCAGGAATGTTCCTGGTATTCTTGCTGTAAGGTGTGCATTGTATAAGTGTAGACTGCGATTTTTATGGGAGGCACAGACGGATGTATTTACAAAGAAAAATAGACCAATATCTGGCAGAGTGGAAATCGAACGAATATCGCAAGCCACTGATTGTAAAAGGGGCAAGACAGATTGGAAAAACGGAGTCGATACGAAGTTTTGCAGAAAAAAATTATAAATCATTTATTGAGATTAATTTTGTAGAAGAACCAAAATATAAAGCAATTATCAGTGATGGATATCAGGCAGCAGATATTATTAAAAATATGTCAAGGATTGATCCGAAAAAACGTTTTATACCGGGAGAAACGTTACTGTTTTTTGATGAGCTGCAGGAATTTCCTGAAATTGCTACCAGTTTGAAGTTCTTTGCACAGGATGGACGTTTTGATGTTATCTGCAGTGGTTCTCTGTTGGGAATTTCGTACCAGAGAATAGAAAGTAACAGTGTTGGATATAAAACAGATTACAAAATGTATTCTATGGATTTTGAGGAATTTTTGTGGGCGAAGGGATATCAGAAGGAATGGATTGAAGATATGCTGGAGCATATGAAAAATGGAACGCCATTTAATGACGCTGAAATCCAGACGTATGACAATTTGTTTTTAGATTATTGCATTTTAGGTGGATTGCCTGGAGTTGTAAAAGAATATATTCGGACAAATACATTTGAAGGTACATTGCAGCTTCAGATGCAGTTGCTGGAAGATTATCGCGAAGATATTCGAAAATATGCGGAAGGGTTGGATCAGGCAAGGATTCTGAATGTGTTTAATCATATTCCAATTCAGCTTGCAAAAGATAATAAAAAATTTCAGATTTCCAAAGTGGCAAGCGGTGCACGATTCAAAGATTATCGTGGATGTATCGACTGGTTAAAAGACAGTGGACTGGTAAATATCTGTTACTGCCTGTTATATCCGGAGCTTCCGTTAAAAGGAAATTATGATAGTGAAAAATATAAGCTCTACTATTTTGATACGGGCATGCTGGTGGCAATGATGGATGAGGAAACGCAGGATGATTTGCGGGCAAATAAAAATCTGAATGTTTATAAAGGTGCTTTATATGAAAATATTGTAGCAGAAGCTCTGGTAAAAGGCGGGTATGATCTTTATTATTATAAAAAGGATAATTCTACATTAGAAGAAGATTTTTTTGTCAGAACAAAGAAATATCTGGTTCCGGTAGAAGTAAAAGCGACAAATGGCCGTTCAAAATCGTTGCGTAGTTTGATAGAAAGCGATAAATATCCAGATATCACATTTGGAATTAAATTTATTAAAGGAAATATCGGAATAGAAAACGGAATTCGGACATTTCCATATTTTTGTACATTTTTATTGAAAAGATATATTCGATCTCTGGAAGAATAGTTTTTTAGAAATCTCTGCATTGACTTTTAAAGTGTGCTTTGTTATCATTGAACTCAGTGTGCAAAGCACACTTTTTTTCTGCAAATTTATTTAGAGTATATATT
>NZ_CAKRAS010000092.1 GCF_934295145.1 uncultured Eubacterium sp.
GCGAATTCTTTGAAAAGGCTTCTTGCCATTTCGTGTTTCTTACTTAATCCGAAATCCATTTTTTACTTTTCCTCCATTTTTAGTGAAGCACAGTCAAAACTCCAAAAGGCGCCAAAGACATGTGTAGCAAAATGCACATGTCTGGCACCTCTCTCCGACATTATGATCGGATATCAGTCATTTTGACCGCTGACTTCTTATATATCTTATAAAGGATGATCCCCCTTATAATTCGAGAGTATTTATTCTATTCTTACTTGCTGTAATCGTAGAAACCTACGCCTGTCTTGCAGCCAAGTTTACCTGCGCGTACCATTTTTCTAAGTAATGGAGCCGGACGATATTTCGGATCGCCTGTCTCGCTGAAGATTACTTCCATGATAGCAAGGCAGATATCAAGACCAATGTAGTCACCTAACTGTAAAGGTCCCATTGGGTGGTTAGCACCTAATTTCATTGCTGCATCGATATCTTCCACGCTTGCAACACCTGCTTCTAATACGCAGATACCTTCGTTGATCATCGGAACAAGGATTCTGTTTACTACGAAACCTGCTGCCTCGTTAACCTGTACCGGTGTTTTGCCGATCTCTTTGGAGATCTCAACGATTCTGTCTCTTAACTCATCCGGAGTATTTGCTCCCTGGATTACCTCGATCAGTTTCATTACAGGTGCCGGGTTGAAGAAGTGCATTCCGATTACCGGTCTGTCAAGGCCTGCACCGATCTCTGTAATGGATAATGAAGATGTGTTTGTTGCAAAAATACACTCAGCCGGAACGATGTCCTGAAGCTCTTTGAATGTCTGTTTTTTGATTGCCATATCCTCTAATGCTGCTTCTACTACTAAATCAGCATCTGTACAAATATCTTTTGTACCTGTGGTAATTTTAGCAAGGATTGCATCAGCTTTGTCCTGATCCATTTTGCCTTTTGCGATTCTTTTCTCGAATCCTTTTGCGATTTTTTTCTTGCCATTTGCAGCAAACTCATCATTGATATCGCATAAATATACTTCATAGCCTTCTGTCTGTGCAAAAGCCTGTGCGATACCAGATCCCATTGTTCCTGCTCCAATAATACCAACTTTCATGATATGTCCTCCTTAAAATGAAATTATATACTAACATGAAACATATTGACTGCCATACCCAAACAATCTTGTCCATAGATTAGTCACACATATCTAATTATGTTTTATGCTTTTCAGCACTCTGTTAAATAACTAACGATGTTAGTTACAAAATATCTCCGACACTTTCGCATGTCGCAATCATGCCGGAGATAGATCCGGATTTTTTAAATCCTTTTAAAAATCAAATTCTTATTAAGCTTCTTTTTTAACGATTGTAGCACAGCCCATTCCACCGCCGATACACAGTGTAGCAAGTCCGTATGTAACGTCTCTCTTCTGCATAGCGTGAAGCAGTGTAACAAGGATACGGCATCCGGAAGCTCCTACCGGATGTCCAAGTGCGATAGCACCACCGTTTACATTTAAGATATCAGAGCTGAAGCCTAACTCTTTCTGTACTGCTACAGACTGAGCTGCAAATGCCTCATTTGCCTCGATCAGATCGATATCATTCATTTCAAGACCAGCGATCTTTAATGCTTTTCTTGTAGCCGGAACCGGTCCGATACCCATGATCTCCGGAGCACATCCGCCAAGAGCACCTGCTACGAATGTAGCCATCGGTTTAACACCAAGTTCTTTTGCTTTCTCTTCGCTCATTACAACGATTGCTGCTGCACCATCGTTGATACCGGAAGCGTTACCTGCCGTAACAAGTCCGCCCTCTTTACCGGAGCAGCATCTTAATTTAGAAAGTGACTCAGCTGTTGTACCAGGACGTGGTCCCTCATCTTTTGCGATCATAACAGTCTCTTTTTTCACTTTAACCGGAACCGGAACGATCTCATCATCAAATGCTCCGGACTCCTGAGCTGCTACTGCTTTCTGCTGGGAAACTGCTGCGAACTCATCCAGTTCTTCACGTGTTAATCCCCACTGATCACAAATATTCTCAGCTGTGATCATCATATGATAGTTGTTGAATGCATCCCATAATGCATCATTAACCATTGTATCAATCATAGTTGCATTGTTCATTCTGTAACCAAAACGAGCTTTCTTTAATGCATATGGAGCCATGGACATGTTCTCCATACCACCTGCTACAACGATATCAGCCTGTCCAGCCATGATCATGTTTGCAGCCTCGTTTACACATTTCAGACCGGATCCGCATACTACGTTCAGTGTAAAAGCCGGAACCTCATTTGGGATACCTGCTTTGATAGATGCCTGACGAGCTACGTTCTGTCCCTGGGAAGCCTGGATAACGCATCCCATCATAACCTCGTCAACCTGCTCCGGAGCAACGCCTGCTCTTTTTAATGCCTCTCTGATAACGATAGAGCCTAACTCAACAGCCGGAGTATTTCCAAACTGTCCTCCCATTTTACCGATTGCAGTACGGCAAGCGCCTGCTAATACAACTTTCTTTGCCATTTTTTCTTCTCTCCTTCTTGACTTTAAAAATATACCTCTAGTAATTATGTTAAAAGAATAACGCTAGACAAATTTATTTTAGCACTATCATCTAAATTTTGCAACGTTTCCTCCGTCATTTTTCCTAAAATTTCGAAAGGATTTTCGTACACTTTTGTCATTTTTTTAACACAGTCGAAAGGGTGAAAAGTCATTGAAAGACTGTTATTTTTTTAACATAGTCTGTAAAAAAAATTAGGATTCGCACCGAATCTCGGTATCCGCTATCCTATTTTTCTCTTTCAATGGTTCCTCGCTCTTCTGGCTAAGGCTTTTGAAAAATCTTACGAGTTAACTTTAACACACGTATGCATACAATGCAATACCCACAAACAGGTAATTAAATTTCTTCCCACTCCCTACATTACCACAAAGTAATCGAAAAATCCACCCTTTTTATGCAACTTTGATATTTATTTCACAAAATCTTCATATTTAAAGACCTCTATTCAGACTTGCAAATTACGCTTTTACGTTTTCGCAAATGGACATATAAGATTTTAGCAGCATCATTTTTTGTGAGCAAATTGGCTCATGTAGTACAGAGCTGACTGCTTCTATATTCTTTATGTATACGGTAGCACGTATAAGTGGAACAAGATGGACGCAAAAACTCCAAGGCAAGGCGGTAGATTGATTTTCGTTATCGGAGCGAGCATAGCCCGACCGCGTGAGTGTGTCTGAGGCTGCCGTTTTTGCAGCCGAGTTCACGGGAGCGGTCGGAAATAAGCGGCGCAGCGCAGATAGAAAATCATTCGTGCCTGCATTGAAGTTTTTGTTCCATCTTGTTTTTTTATATAAGCTAAAAAATTAAAGGTTCTTAACTGTCGCGATGTCGATCATCGTCATCTGATCATTTGCTGTCTCAAGACTGAGTGCCAGCGCATTTGCCGTATCCATAGATGTCAGGCAGTGAACACCTGTCTCAATGGCATTTCGGCGAATGAGGAATCCATCTCTGGATTTATCACGTCCCTGTGTCGGTGTATCGATAACAAGGTCGATCTTGTGTCCGAGGATCAGATCCATAACGTTTGGTGATTCCTGAGAAATCTTATTGACACGGCGCGCATTTACACCATGATCCTGCAGGTATTTTGCAGTACTTCTTGTAGCGTAAATAGTATAGCCCAGTGCTTCAAAACGTTTTGCAACACCAACTGCCTCTTCTTTATCAGCATCTTTGACTGTCATGATCATCCGTTTGTACTTCGGAAGCTGGATACCCGCACCAATAAATGCTTTGTACAATGCTTCGTTGAAGTTCTTTGCGATACCAAGGCACTCACCGGTGGATTTCATCTCCGGTCCAAGGCTGATTTCGGCTCCGCGCAGTTTCTCAAAAGAGAATACCGGCATCTTGATCGCAATGTAATCTGCCTCCGGTGCCAGTCCTGGCTCGTATCCCATACCTTTGATCGTTTCGCCGAGGATTACTTTCGTTGCCAGATCTACAATCGGAATACCTGTTACTTTACTGATATATGGTACGGTTCTGGAAGAACGCGGGTTTACTTCGATAACGTATACTTCCTCATTCATGGCGATAAACTGAATGTTGATTAGTCCTACAACATGAAGTGCTCTTGCCAGACGTTTTGTATACTCTACGATGGTCTCTTTTACATGATCACTGATGGTCGGTGCCGGATATACGGAAATACTGTCTCCGGAATGTACACCGGTACGCTCGATATGCTCCATGATACCCGGAATCAGGATATCTGTGCCATCGCATACCGCATCGACCTCAATTTCTTTACCCATCAGGTATTTATCGATCAGAATCGGATGATCCTGTGCGATCTGGTTGATGGTATCGATAAATTCTACAATCTCATCATCATTGAATGCAATATGCATACCCTGTCCGCCAAGTACATAAGAAGGACGAACCAATACCGGATAACCGATACGGTTTGCTGCTGCTTTTGCTTCCTGAGCGGTGTATACCGTACCACCTGCTGCTCTCGGAATACCTGTCTTCTCCAGGATTTCATCAAAGAGCTCACGGTCTTCGGCTGCATCAACATCCTCTGCTTTTGTACCAAGGATCGGAACGCCCATTTTCATCAGGCTCTCGGTCAGTTTGATGGCTGTCTGTCCACCGAACTGTACGACTGCTCCATCCGGTTTTTCGATGTTTACGACGTTTTCTACATCTTCCGGTGTCAGCGGCTCGAAATACAGTTTGTCAGCGATATCAAAGTCGGTGGAAACTGTCTCCGGATTGTTGTTGATGATGATTGTCTCATATCCGGCTTTTGCGAAGGCCCAGGTACAGTGTACGGAACAGAAGTCGAACTCGATACCCTGTCCGATACGGATCGGGCCGGAACCAAGTACCAGAACTTTTTTCTTCTTTGCAGTTCCGTCTGCCTCATTTTCGCCATCGAAGCAGGAATAGTAATACGGTGTAGTTGCCTCAAACTCAGCAGCACAGGTATCAACCATTTTGAAGGAAGCTGTGATACCGTTCTCGTAACGCATGTTTTTGATGTATTCTTCATCTTTTCCGGTTAACTGAGCGATGACTTTATCCGGGAACTCAATACGTTTTGCTTCGCGGAGCAGATCAACTGTCAGTGCCTCGCTACGCAGACGGCCTTCCATCTCAACCAGGATTGCAATCTTATCAATAAACCATTTGTCGATCTTTGTGATGTCATGGATGGTATCATAAGAAACTCCACGACGGCATGCTTCAGCAATAACCCAGATTCTTCTGTCATCTACTACTTTCAGACGCTCGATCAGTTTGTCATAAGAAAGTGCCAGATACTCATCAGAAACAAGGCTGTCCACATGCTGTTCCAGGGAACGGATGGCTTTCATCAGTGCACCCTCGAAGTTTGTGCAGATACTCATAACCTCACCGGTTGCTTTCATCTGTGTGGTAAGCGTACGTTTTGCAGTGATAAATTTATCAAACGGCAGACGCGGGATTTTTACAACACAGTAATCCAGCATCGGCTCAAAACTTGCATAAGTTTTGCCTGTGATAGCATTTTTAATCTCATCCAGTGTATAACCAAGTGCGATTTTTGCAGCAACTTTTGCGATCGGATATCCGGTTGCTTTGGAAGCCAGTGCAGAAGAACGGCTTACACGCGGGTTTACCTCGATAACACAGTATTCAAAGGAATCCGGGTTTAACGCATACTGTACGTTACAGCCACCGGTGATATTCAGCTCGCTGATGATGTTTAACGCGGATGTACGCAGCATCTGGTATTCTTTGTCACCCAGAGTCTGAGATGGAGCAACAACAATGGAATCACCGGTATGCACACCAACCGGGTCGATATTCTCCATATTACATACCGTGATGCAGTTTCCATTGGCATCACGCATTACTTCGTACTCAATCTCTTTCCATCCGGCGATGCAGCGCTCAACCAGAACTTCTCCGACACGGCTCAGGCGCAGACCGTTGGTCAGGATTTCAACCAGTTCTTCTTCGTTATGGGCGATACCGCCACCGCTTCCTCCTAAAGTGAAAGCCGGACGCAGTACAACCGGGTAACCGATGGTATTTGTAAATTTGATACCATCTTCAACTGTATTTACAACCAGGGAAGCGGCACATGGCTCACCGATTTTCTCCATCGTATCTTTGAATGCCTGACGATCCTCCGCACGGAAAATAGTCTCAGCTGTGGTACCGATGAGTTTTACACCGTTCTCCTCTAAGA
>NZ_CAKRAS010000093.1 GCF_934295145.1 uncultured Eubacterium sp.
GGTGCCGTCAAGTAAATGGGGCAAATCCGGAAGCAAAATCCAAGACAAGACGGTAGGTTGATTTTCGTTACCGCAGCGAGCATAGCCCGCCTCCGTGAGTGTGTCTGAGCACGCTGTTTTTGCGTGCGAGTTCACGGGAGGAGGCGGAAATAAGCGGCGCAGCGGAGGTAGAAAATCATCCGTGTCTGTCTGGATTTCTGCTTCAGATTTACCCTTTACACAGATTCCAGAAGGCTTCCAATGCCCCAGGCAGACTATCCAACGTATGCACCTCATACTGACTCCACTCCCTTGGGAAAAGCTGCCTGTAATCACTTCGCAGAAAGCGTTCATCCAACAGCCCGATAATCCCCCGGTCGGATGCCGTCCGAATCACACGCCCTGCCGCCTGCAGCACTTTATTCATTCCAGGATACTGATACGCATAATCAAATCCCTGTTCATTTTCTTTCTGATAATACTCCTTCAGAATTTCCCGCTTAGTACAAATCTGTGGCAATCCTGTTCCCACGATCAACACACCGATCAGCAGATCTTCTTTCAAATCAATTCCCTCTGAAAAAATACCGCCAAGCACACAAAATGCCGCCAGCGATTTTTCCCGTGGCTCGGCAAATTCCTGTATAAATTCTTCACGCTCGGCTTCATTCATATTTCCGTTCTGCATAATGCAATCTGCTTCCCGCTCATTGATTGCCAGAAACTGTTCATATACATCCTCCATAAACCGATAGGATGGGAAAAAAATCAGATAATTCCCCTTTTTTGCCCGCAGCACTTGTTGAATATACAGCGCGATCCGATGAAATTCTCCAATTGTCCGCCGTGTATACAAACTGCTGACATCCCGGCCAATAAACAACAACCGCTGCTCCTCTTTAAATGCTGAATCCGCATACACTGCATAATTATCTTTTTTTGAACTGAGCAGATTTTTATAATAATTCACAGGCAACAAAGTTGCTGAGAAAAATACCGTACTGTTCCCCCGCTCCAGACATTCCTGCAGATTCGTCGACGGATTCACGCAATACAGATGCAGGCAAAACCTGTTTTCCTCGTCAAAATCTGAATACAGTACATAGTTTTCATCCACCCGCTCAAACATATTCATAAAGTGACGCAGATTCAGATAAAAATCTGTAATCGCCTTCCGCTCCGGCATTTCCCCTCTGGATTGCAAAAACACATCCAGCAGGGACATCAGCCGCATCAGAGAAAACGCAAAGACTCCGATGCTTTCGTACACCACGTATTTCTCACATTCACGCTTCCACTCCAACATCTGTCGATTGCATTTTTCCAGTGCCGCCTCCAGCTTCCGATCTTTGCCGCGCACCAGTTTTTTCACTGCAAGAATCTCTTCCTTAACTAAAACAGCACTGTACATCTCCCGGCCGCGCTCCACCAGATTGTGCGCCTCATCCACCAGAAAAATATAATCGCCCTTCTCTCCCTCGGAAAAGAATCGTTTCAGATACACATTTGGGTCAAACACATAGTTGTAATCACAGATAATGATATCTGCATACAACGACGCATCCAAAGACATTTCAAATGGGCAGACCTGATATTTTTCCGCCTGCGCCAGCATCCGCTCCCTTGTAAAATCATCTTCCGTGGTGATCAGATCATACACCGCATCGTTTACCCGGTCATAATGCCCTTTCGCCCGTGTACAGTTGGATGGATTACAGTCCATCTCCTCACAGGGGCACATTTTCTCCTTTGCTGTCAGCACGATCACTTTGCCCTGATATCCGTGCACTTTCAAAAGATCACAGGTATCCTTTGCAACTGTTCGCGTGATTGTTTTTGCCGTAAGATAAAATATTTTATCTCCGAGATTTTCTCCAACGGCACGGATCGCCGGAAACAGCGTGGAAATCGTTTTTCCGGTTCCGGTGGGCGCCTGAATAAACAATATTTTTTTTCGGTTGATGGTTCTGTATACATCCCCTACCAGTTTGTGCTGTCCCTCCCGGTAAGGAAACGGAAACTCCAGTGTCTGTATGGATGTCTGCCGGATTTTTCTCCATGCAAACTGAAAATCCGTCCATTTTCGATACGCTTCCATCATATCCTGAAACCATCGCTCCAGCCAGAAAAAAGAAAACGCTTCCTGAAAGCGGCAGATTTCTTCCGTATCCAGATTGCAGTAAGTCAGCTGCACGGAAATCTGATTCAATCCATTCTGCAGTGCATAGATATACGCATAACACATCGCCTGCGCCTTATGCACAAAAAACGGTTCTTCCAAACGTGTCACATCGGTATACATGCACTTTATTTCATCAATTGTCACACCTTCTGCATTTGTAATAATACCGTCAGCCCGGCCTTCCAATGTCAGCACATACTGCATCTGCGGTACTTCCAGCTTCAGCGGAACCTCTGCGCGATATTCCATTCCCATCCGTCCCTGGATTTTACGATGCATCCGGCTGCCTTCCTGCATAGCCTCCTTTTGCACACCTTTTCCAATTCGATTGTCAATGTCTCCGGAACGAAAAATAAATTCCACCAGATTTCGTACGGAAATCCGTATTCTCGTTAATTCCTGCTGTTCCGTAACATCCGTGTTTCCTGTTTGTTCCATAAATAACTGTTATCCGCCTTTTCAACACTTTATACTGAACCCTTTCTTTATCCGTCGGTTCAGCAAACTGCTATCAGTGTAACACATCTTGTGCTTTTTTTCACTGCAAACAGAAAAAAGGCCGTACTTTTCATCGTACGACCCTGTTATATATCTCTGTTCTTTTTCAGTGATTGCGTGGTTTCTGATTATGCAGCAGCATACTTGCTCAGAATCTGTTCAAAATTACCATCATTTCCGCCATAAGATACTGTAAAAATTTTCGAAAGCCCAAGACTTAAAACTCCAAGAAATGATTTCGCATCTACGATGGCACGCTGATAGTGCAGGTTAATATCAAAATCACATTCGGATGCTGCATTGACAAATTCCTGTACTTCATTGGTTGCATTTAATTTGATTTTCTTTTCTGTCATGATTGATTCACCCTTTCTATATGAGCTCACCCCTATACAAAATGGAAAATTGGTAACGATTTTATTTTATTTTTCGCTACACTTTATGCAGTTTTCCCACATCGGGTGCATTATTACATGATATCGATTTTTTGTCAAATCAGTATTTTTTGAATTTTGCCCCCAAATTGGTACTTCCAATTGTAAAATTATCTATAATTTTCGTCGAATCTGTCAACGATTTTTCCTAATATTCTTTCCTTTTTCGTCAGATTGTTTTGATTTTATCCGTAATTGCGATGATAAACTTTGGCTATCAAAATATTTTTCATGAATATTTTATTATTTCAGGTCAGATTACTGCGCATTCTGCACAAGTTTATTATTTGCCTCGGCTTTATTCCCCCATATTTCTGCCTCAATTAATCTTTTTATATATGCACAACTGCTGCAAAGGTGGTGCAAAGGATGAGAAAAAATTACAAAAAACTGTTGACAAATCTCGCTACGTCATGTATAGTAAAGAAGTTCGTGTGGCGAGATAGCTCAGTTGGCTAGAGCATGCGGTTCATACCCGCAGTGTCGAGGGTTCGAATCCCCCTCTCGCTATTAAAAAGATCTGTAAAATTTTTTACAGATCTTTTTGTTGTCCAACATTAACTCAGACTATTCTATTTTTTCTAACTGTATCTCGTTTTATCACATATGTGGCATTCTTATACAACTTGGTTACACTTCATATTTCACACAATTTGCAATTGAATATCGATATATTAAACTGATTATATATTTAAAACGGTCGAAAACAACAACAATTCAAAAACATCATAAATCCGCACCAGATTGCACACATCCGTGACAATCCTGAAACCGGTCTCTGATAACTAGATCCCATATTCTGATACCAGGTTCCACCAAACTGCAGATTCTGCAAAAACTGCCGATACTCCATATTACTTGGTTCCATAGCCACCGCCTGCTGCGCATGCTCCTGCGCCACCACATTATTGCCAGCCCCCTGATTAGCCACTGCGGAGAAGAAATACCACCTCGCGCTGCGCTGTCCCATTGGAATATCATTGAGCGCATGCAACGCTTCTTTATAATATCCGTTACGGATATAATTCATTGCTGCCTGCATATTGACCGGATCATTCTGCTGCGAACGCTGCTCACTCTGTCCAGTGAAATCACCAAAACCGCCGAACCCGCCGTAGCTTCCATATGCACCGTAAGGTCCCGACTGCGCGCTTCCATTCTGATATCCGCCTGCGTACCCCTGCTGTTTTTCCTTCATGATCTGGGTATACGCCTGCTGTACTTCTTTAAATTTTTCCTCAGCGATCTCCGGGTGCGGACTATTCACATTTGCATCCGGGTGATATTGTCTGCTGAGTTTTCTATATGCCTTTTTTATTTCTTCATCTGTAGCACCGGGTGATACGCCCAGTACTTCATAAGGATTTCTCACTGAGATTTCCTCCTCTTTTTCTTCTTAGCCTGTACATATTCATACTTCGACCAGACACCTGAGTATAATATATTCCGGATGATCGACGCATGTTGTAAAATCGGAAGCCTCTCAAAAGATTTCGAACATTCCGACATCATACTGGTCAGGATCAGCTTACTTAACGTATCAAAATCCTTCGGATCCTTTTTTACCATCGCTTCAAAAGGATTGTATTCCTTCTTGCGCAGATCCTTTTCCAGATCCTCATACGCATCCATCAGATAAATAAATTTACCCATGTAAAATCCCAGACAGTGTAATTCTTCTGACCAGATATCATCCTTCCATGCAAAAATTTCTCCAAGCATCTCACCGGTCAGACCGGCAATCGCATCCAAATTGGTCTCACGCTTGTTTTCCAACATATTCAACTTTCTCATATATGCTTCCACAGCCTCTAGCTGTCGCGGATATTTACGTGAAATTCTTGCATAATCCCTTTTTAACATCATGGACATCACATGCTTCGGATAATTTTTTTCATCTTGCCAGTCATCCAGCAGGTTATGATAAGATAAAAGTACGTTCATGTCCGAAGCATACTGTGTTGCCTCATTGATATATGCGATTTTCTTTTTGCCCGGATGTAATGGGCAGAAAAAATCTTCCATTTTATTTTCCAGTTCATACAGACCGGAAAGCAGAATGATCAGAAATGTCATATCATAATTCAACAGCATCTGACCTTTTACACCACTGCTTTTTCGCAAAACCTGACACAGTCCGCAGTAATAGGACTGATAATCTTTTCTGTCTTCCTCTGAAAGTTCTTTTCGATTCACATAGATATATCCAAACATGATCATACCCCTCGTATTCTCATCATACTCTTTTTGCGTTTTGTTCCGTCCTTCAATCAGATACTCTTCGCCATCCGCCCATTTCTGCTCTTATCAGGTTCTCTTCACAAATTCGGTGCGGCACTTTGGACATGTAATACATATCTTGCCCTTTCCCTTTGGCACACGCACTTTCTGTGAACAGTTCGGGCAGGAGTAAAAACGGTAAATTTTCTTCTGCTCCTGATGAGCTTTCCATTTTACCTGCTTCTGCGCGAAATTAGTAGAACCGCCGTTTCTGCCTTTTTTGAAAAAACATACGGCGCGATATCTGAAATTCATATATTTCTGATTTTCAGCTGACCGCTTTGCTATATTTTTGGAAAACATGCGATAATAGCACCAGAACAGCAGCACCAATGCAATAATCTCTACGATTGGTCTGCGAATAAACATTGAAACTACCAGAATGATCAGTGCAACCGTTGATAAAAAACGATTGAGCTGATCCATACCATAACGCCCATACATAAATTGTTGAAAACGATTTCTCACCTGTAACACCTCAGCCTTTTTCATTAATAAAGTTCCGTCTTTTTCGGAACCGATAACCTTATGTTACAGTTTGTACAAAACGATGTCAACCAACCTATTGTCTTTTCACAAACATTTTAGAAAAAGTTAATAGAACAAAAAAAACAATTCAAGCAAAACGATAAGCCGGGTTATGTCGTGAATGATCATCTATCCAGGATAACTGTTGCCAGTTATCTCAAGCGACCTACCTAAAGCTGGCGGGCCACGTCAACGCTTTGTTTCGGTCTTGCTTCGAATGGGGTTTACATGT
>NZ_CAKRAS010000094.1 GCF_934295145.1 uncultured Eubacterium sp.
CTGTTAAGAACTATTGACTGCAAGTGAGAACTTTTGCGAATGGTGCGTGTGAACGGGATAAAACTTTGGAGGAATATTTATTATGAAGAAAACCGTAGGAAAGCTGCTGAGTGTATTGCTGATCACTATACTTGCGTTGTCAGGGTGCGGAACAAAAGATGCAGGAACGACGGATGGAAGTGCTGCGGCAGAGACTGCACAGGCTTCGGTAAAATCAAAGGTGAAATTTGAAGGCGTTTACACGGCCGGAGATACGATAAAGATACAGATGGATCTGGATAAGGATGGCAATTGTGATTATGGGTATACCGGAATGTATAAGCTGGCTACGAATGAGAGTGGAGCTCGGATTTTGAACCTGATTTACTACGGAGAAGAAAACGCAGAAAGCAACAGTGAAAGTCAGCTTGCGTATGATTCCTATGTATTGCAGCAAAACGAGGACGGTACTTATACAAGATGTAAATATACCGAAGGCGAAGAACCGGATTTTTCAAATGGTACAATTATGAAGCTTAAAAGCGGTGATGACAAAATTATGACAGACGCTGCATTTGATGCAGAATATATATCAGATGGCGGCGCGTATGTGAAGCTGAATACAGATGGAACATTTGTGTTTGGTGTACACATGAAATATGCAGCAGATAAAAAGCAGTTTGAACTGATCGGAGAAAGCGATTCTTCTGTATATACTTATGAGACAGATGAGAATCAGGATTCTATTATTTTGAAGAACAGTGATGGGGATACAACAATGAGTTTGCAGCGGAAGGAGAATTGATTTATGAAAGCAGAAGGAACTGGGTTAAATTATCAGGAGCTTGCAGAACGTTTTTATGCGTTAGACACAGAGGTTTATGAAGCATCCGGAAGTGAGCTGGGTAAAGTGTTTCCGGGACCGAAGCATATTTCAGAAAAGCAGATTCTGAAAGATATTGAGAAAGAAGAGTCAGAAAAACTGAAAGATGAACTGATCCTGATCGGAAATATGATCAAGATCATTCAGGAAAAGGGTGGACGCTATGAAGAATTCTTTATCCGTTACGAGCATTTATGTGAGGATATGATGAAAGTGCTGGAAGATGATGGTTTCCGTGATCAGATCACCAAAGATTTTACACAGGATCGCTATGGTCTGATGTACAAGACAAAAGAAAATCATATCGTAGTCTGCATTGCCCGTGAGACCGGTGCCGGCGGACATGAAATTGGTTCCAGACTTGCAGAGAAACTTGGATTTTCTTTCTATGATGATTCCCTGATGGACCTGATGATTGACGAGATGGATGAAAAAATCCCGGGTATCGGTGGCAAGGATGCACATTATATCAGGCAGAGCCGCGTGATCAAAACCATTGCGCAGGCTGGTGACTGCGTCATCGTAGGCCGTAGTTGTGGTCATGTATTGATGACAAACAATATTCCTCGTCTGAGTGTGTTTGTCGGTGCGCCGTATGAGAACCGTGTGCGAAGAAAAATGCTGATCAACCGGCAGGATCGCAGAGAGGCAGAGGAATTTATCCGCCGCAATGATAAGCGCAGAAAAACATCCTATGATTATTATACCGGTAAGAAATGGGGCAATCCGGCAGATTTTGATATCTGTATCAACAGCGCATGCTATGGTATCGATGGCAGCGTAGAACTGCTGGAAAAACTGGTAAAATATTCTCTTGATCTGAGAAAATAAATTTAAGTCGAACGTGCGTGAGACTTGGTGCGTGATTCTGGTCAACATGAGCTGACATATTCTTCTCAGAATCACTGCATTCTACACAAATCGAATATCATAAGCTGTGCCTATGAAATATGTCGTACCAGATATTTTCACGGGCACAGCTTTTTGTACATACAAAAATGGAACATACATGAATGGAAAATGCTATTCTTGATTTGCCGTTTTGAGTTCTGTATAATAGGAATAGACAGCTTCAGATAAAAGCAGTTAATGAAATTTTTTATACTAACACTGTTTGTAAAAAAACAGAATATGAAATAAAGCCGAAGTAATTTTATAAACAAGGGGAAACAGAAAGGATTCATATGGAAAACGAGACACAGACACCGCACAAGCGACGTGTGCGTTATAAAGGAAAATATCCGAAAAAATTTGAAGAAAAATACAAAGAACTGCAGCCGGAGAAATATCAGGACACGATTGCGCATGTCATCCGTAAGGGCAACACACCTGCGGGCATGCATATTTCTATTATGGTAAAGGAAATTCTGGATTTCCTGGAGATCAAACCGGGGCAGGTTGGTTTTGATGCGACCTTGGGTTATGGCGGTCACACAAAGGCCATGATGGAGTGTCTTCAGGGAGAAGGTCACATGTATGCCACGGATGTGGATCCGGAAGAATCTGCAAAGACCAGAAGGCGTCTGGCAGAACAGGGATTCGGTGAGGATATGTTGACGGTGAAACTGCAGAATTTCTGTACCATTGATGAAATCGCAAAAGAAGTCGGCGGTTTTGATTTTATTCTGGCGGACCTTGGAGTGTCATCCATGCAGATCGACAATCCGAAGCGTGGTTTTTCTTATAAGGTGGACGGACCGCTGGATCTGCGCCTGAATCAGGAAAAAGGAATCAGCGCGGCAGAACGTCTGGACAACATTTCTTTTGAGGAACTGGCTGGTATGCTGGATGAAAACTCCGATGAGCTGTATTGCGTGGAGATCGCGGATGCGATCGTGAAAGAAATCCGCAGAGGAAACCGTATTGATACAACGACGAAACTGCGTCAGGTCATTGAGAAAACACTGGAATTCCTTCCGGAAAAAGAGCGCAAAGACACGGTGAAAAAGACCTGTCAGAGAGTATTTCAGGCGCTCCGCATTGACGTGAACCGGGAATTTGAAGTGTTGTATGAATTTATGGAGAAGCTTCCGGGTGCTTTAAAACCGGGGGGAAGAGTGGCAATCCTGACCTTTCATTCCGGGGAGGATCGTCTGGTGAAGAAAGCATTAAAAGATGGTTATAAGGCAGGCATTTATGCAGACTACGCAAAGGATGTCATTCGTCCTTCTGCACAGGAGTGTGCGCAGAATGGCCGCGCGCGTTCCACGAAGATGCGCTGGGCGATTCGTTCCGATATGGAAATTTAAGTAAAAATAAAAAAAGTGAAATGAGCAGAAAAGAGAGTATTTTTCTGTGCATATTTTAGTTCGTTTAGAAAGAAGAGAATAGAGTGAAGAAAAATAAATATGAGATTGATATGTGTAACGGTACGATCATGAACAAGCTGATCTCCTTTGCATTGCCGTTAATGTTGTCAGGTGTCTTGCAGCTGATGTTCAACGCAGTGGATATCATCGTTGTGGGACGCTTCAGCGGAAGTCAGGCGCTGGCGGCGGTTGGTTCTACAACTGCGCTGATTGCTGTTTTTACAAATTTATTTATTGGAATTTCACTGGGCGCGAATGTACTGGCAGCCCGTTTTTATGCAGCCGGCCGCGACAAAGAGATGTCAGAAACGGTACATACGGCAATTATGCTGGCACTGATCAGCGGAATTGTAATGGCATTTGTCGGCGTGATTTTTGCAAAAGGTGCTCTGGAACTGATGGGAACACCGGACGATGTTATTAAACTGTCCACGTTATATATGCGGATTTATTTTTGCGGAATGCCATTTTTTATGCTGTACAACTACGGTGCGGCGATTCTGCGTGCGGTGGGAGATACGAAGCGTCCGCTGATCTTTTTGTTGATCTCCGGTTGTACGAATGCGGCACTGAATCTGCTTCTTGTCATCAAATTTGATATGGGCGTGGCAGGTGTCGGTATTGCGACCGTTATTTCACAGATGATCTCCTGCGTACTGGTTCTGCGATGCCTGCATAATACGGACAGCAGTTATCAGCTGTATTTTTCAAAACTGAAGATCAAAAAAGCATATATGCTGCAGATTTTTCAAGTGGGAATCCCAGCGGGAATCCAGAGTACGGTCATCAACTTATCAAATGTATTGCTGCAGTCTTCCGTAAACTCTTTTGGTTCTACGGCGATGGCGGGCTATACAGCCGCAAACAACCTGTTTGGATTTCTGTATGTATCCGTCAACTCCGTGACACAGGCTTGCATGAGTTTTACAAGCCAGAATTACGGTGTTGGAAAACTGAAACGAATGGACCGTGTGCTGCGTGACTGCATTATTCTGACGGTGAGCGTTTCACTGCTGCTCGGGGTCGGTGTGTATGTATTTGGACCGGAAATCCTGCAGATTTATACGACGGATCCGAAAGTTATTCAATGTGCAATGGAAATTTTGCTGTATACAACGGTAACGTATTTTTTCTGCGGTCTGATGGATCTGTTCCCGGGCGCACTGCGCGGCATGGGATATTCCGCAGTGCCGATGATCCTGTCCGTGATCGGAACGGTAGGAACTCGAATCGTATGGATTTACGGCATTTTCCCGACACACAGATCACTTTCAGTTTTATTTATTTCCTATCCGGCGTCCTGGATTCTGACGATCATCATGCAGGTGATCTGCTTCTATTTCGTACGGAAACATGTGCATCGGACGCACAAAGATACGGAGAGCCTGACAGAAGCATAGAAAAAAATGTTTTTTTCAGATGAAGATAGTTAAAGAAAAATAATGATATAAGCAAGAAAAGGAACATTCCCGGGTATCCGGGTTTGTTCTTTTTTTTGGGAAAAAAGTTACAATACTATATATTAGAATGCGACAATAGCATAAAAAACCTTGAAAAGAAAAGGGGTTACAGACAATTTCAGACTGGAAAGAAGAAAAGAATAAGAAAGCATTATGTGTAATCGGAGCACGTCAAATTGGAAAGACAACGGCAATTCGGGTGTTTGCAAAAGAAAATTATGAGCATTTTCTGGAAATCAATTTTATCAGGTGCAGTAACCGGAAAGCTTTGTTTATGAAGTTGATCTGTCGGCATTATAAAGTGGAATAATTTTTTGGTATAATCTGATTCTGTTTCCACATACTAGATGTACAACAAAATTATGGAAAGTATATCAGATGTGAGAAACAGGAGGTTTTTATCCTATGAAGGCAACAGGAATTGTGCGCAGAATTGATGATCTGGGGCGTGTGGTGATACCGAAGGAGATACGTCGGACGCTGCGGATCCGTGAGGGAGATCCGCTGGAAATTTTTACAGATCAGAATGGCGCGGTGGTATTGAAAAAATACTCTCCAATTGGGGAATTGAGCACGTTTGCGGCACAATATGCAGAAAGTATGGCGGCTGCATCCGGAAGTCTGGTCTGTGTGACAGATCGGGATCATATCATCGCAGCGGCCGGAAATGGAAAAAAGAATTATGACGGGAAACCGGTCAGCCGGGAGATGGAGCAGTTCATTGAGGCACGGGGATGTCAGGTGACAGGCGCGCAGGAAAAAGAGTGTCCCAAATTGACACTTGATGATAATATGTCGTATCAGACACAGGCACTGGCGACGATCATCTGCGAGGGTGATGCCATCGGAGCAGTGGCATTGTGCAGTGCGGAGCCCAAAAATCAGATTGGTGAATTGCAGGGGAAATTGGCGCAGGCGGCAGCGGTGTTTTTGGCGAAACAGGTGGAGCAATAAATTCTTGTTTAGGGTAATTTGGAACAAGCAGAAACGAACTCCAACAAGAACCTGAAAAATTTTCTGTGACCA
>NZ_CAKRAS010000095.1 GCF_934295145.1 uncultured Eubacterium sp.
GATTCTCCAATATCGCCTGCGTAAGCAATGAATTGAAATCCAGATCACAGGCAGAAGGAATTCCGTTTTCAATATTTGAATACAAACAAATCAATTTTGTCAATCTCCGCACTCATTGTTTCATAAATTTTTTCAGAATTTACCCATTCATCCGTAGCTTCCAGATAAATCGGATCCATCATATTTATTCCAGCCGGAACATGAGAGAAAACATCCTGTTTGAATATTTCATAAGTTTCGCGGCTTACCATCTGATCAAATTCTTTTTCCAGCGCATCGCCTTCCCCGAAGCGGCACGGTCCCTCATAAGCATATTCATGTACCAAACCGATATAAATAGGGCGAACATTCAGTTTCACATCAATATTTTTTGCAATCATTTCGTTTTCCTCCTCAGATACAATACAAACTTCTCATCAAGTCGGCCAACTTAATATGTTTATATTGTAGCTGGTTTTCTGTCTTTTGAAAAACGAATATCTCGCATATGTAACGGACTTTTTCTCATATCCTAGTATTTCGATCACTTCTGTTACAGCAACTATGATAAACTTCCTCTCCCTCTATTTTTTCTTATCTCTGTTCATCATTCCGAATCAGATTCAGAAATTCATTTTTCATAGCTGATCTCCTGTTAGCTTATTCGGTTTAACGCTCAAATGGACTGTATATGCCGGATCACACTGTTCACACCGTTGAACCGATCTGTGCTGATCTGATTTTTCAAATCTGTATCCGCAATATACCACACCTTTGCACCGGCAATATCTTCCTTTTTCTGATCCTGAAACATCACAATGGCCACTGCAATGATTCCCTTGATGATCAGTGCTTCCGAATCGCCCCAGATATGCAGTCTTCCATTCTGTTCCTCACAGTGAATCCATACTTTTGACTGACAGCCCTGGATCAGATGATTGTCATCCCGCCATCTATCCGGATAGGGCTCCAGTTCTGCACCCACCTGCAGTAAAAATTCATATTGCATCATCCAGTCATCAATCTCATTAAACGCAGTTACAAACTCTGTCTGAATTTCATCTATTGTCTTCATTTTTCTTCCTCCGGCATCCTTTCGTTCTGAAATTTTTCCTGTTGTTCATGCTGTCTGCAGTTTCTCACTACATCAATGAACTGACAGAGATATTTTTTTCTTTCGTTCTTCCATACCATCACAACACCGCTCTTTGTATTTTTTATCGGCCGCGAGATCACATGAGATGAACCATAATCTTTGTGATATTTATCACAGATAAACACATCGTTATTCTTCAACAGATTATATATCTGAGATGCTGCATTCTGCGCATTATAGACAACATTGGGAAAAAAGCCGTATTTTAGGCAAAGTTCCACAATCATACTGTTATAACTTGGCAGATGCAATGCTGAAATCATGACCAGATTACACTCTTTTAAATCTTTAACTTCCCACACCTGCTTGTCCACCAGCGGATTGTCTGCTCTCATACAGACGGTAAACGGGGTCTCCTTCACCACTTCCATATGATGTCCAGTCCAGGAAATTGTTTCCATATCATAGCGCACGGTAAAAATAACATCCAGTTCATTTTCCATCAATTTTTTGTGCAATACTTCCGGCCGTTCTGACTCAACTGCCAGCGAAATATCCGGATAAAGCTCATGAAACGCTTCTACATATTCCCACAGATAAGATTCTGATTTGTGGGAATCCAACACACCAATCTTCAGGCTCTCACTTCGACCTCCCATATAACGCCGTGCGTCCTCCACTGCTTCCTGCATTTCCGCAATCATCTTTTTCCATACCTGATACAGGCTTTTTGCCGCTTCTGTCGGTATCAGATTATTTTTCTCCCGGATAAACAGTTCCATTTTCAGGTTCTGTTCTATGTTCTGAATACATTTGCTTAATGTCGACTGTGTTACATTGAGATCCTGGGAAGCCCTGGAATAACTTCCAAGCTCAATGGTACGGATAAAGTACCACATCTGGTAAAAACTCAGGTTCATATAAGCATCTTTCATTACAGTTCCTCCCTTTTGTCTCTCTCATAATTTATGTCACCATTTTTTCAAAAACGAAATGATCTTCTCCATACGATCACCGATCACTTCGATTTCTTCTTTTGTATTATAAAATGCCGGCGAAAAACGGATCACCGAATCATAGCCCAGCCTGCGCAGCATCGGCTGTGCACAGTGATTGCCACTGCGTACCGCAATACCGTATTTATCCAGAAAACTTGCCATATCGTATGGATGGACGCCGTCTACCACCACAGAGATCACACTCTGTTTTTCCACATTTCCGCCCAGTACGTGCACATATTTCAGTTCGGAAAGTCTCTGTTCCAGCATATCCGTCAGTTTTTTCTCCCATGCCGCAATCTCTTTTGTACCGATTTCCTGCAGATACTGCAGTGCCTGACCAAGCCCAATAGCTCCCGGATAATTCGGGGTACCGGCCTCCAGACGATATGGGATCGTGGTAAAACTTGTATCCTCGTTTCCTACTACCTCCACCATACCACCGCCGTACCAGAGCGGTTCCATAACATCCAGTCGTTCCTTCTTTCCGTATAATACACCGATCCCGGCAGGTCCCATGGTCTTGTGTCCGGAAAAGGCCAGAAAATCACAGTCCAGTTCCCGCACATTCATCTGACCGTGCCGGATTGCCTGGGAAGCATCGACACACACCGGGACATTGTACTGATGTGCTTTCTGAATGATCTCACGCACCGGGAGTACCGTTCCTGTCACATTGGAGATTGCAGTCACCGAAACGATCACCACGGACTCGTCCAGTTCCCGTTCCAATGTTTCCATATCCAGTCTGCCATCTTCTCGCATCGGTATCACCACAAACTCTGCACCGGTCCGTTTCGCCGCCTGCTGCCACGGGACAAAATTGGAATGATGTTCGAACTCTGTCACGATCACCTTCCTGCCTTTTTGCATATACTGCGCCGCATAACCGAACGCCACCTGATTCAGACTGTCCGTAGCTCCTCTGGTAAATATGATCTGCATCGGATCGCCACACCCGATAAAATCAGCCACTGTCTTTCTGGCATCTTCCATGACACATGTGGACCGTTCACTTAGTGTATGGATTCCCCGGTGCACATTCGCATTATCCTGCATATAATGCCGGTCCAGACATTCCAGAACACAGTTTGGCATCTGTGTAGTCGCTCCGTTATCAAAATAAATCAGCGGATTATTATTTATCTTCTGTTCCAAGATTGGAAAATCATTTCTGATCTGTGCTTGCATCCTATCGACTCTTCCTTCTATATTTTTACCGTCCATTCTATTTTTCCAGTTTTCCTATTTATATAGTATTTTTTCATTAAAAGCAAACATGGAGGAGATCCTCTGATCTCCTCCACACATGTATAATCTTTACAAAATCTATTATACTATCCTGTTTCATTTTTGCTACCATGTTTTTCAATACCGGCAGCTCATCTGCAGTTGCTTTGCGCCCCGTTCATTTTATCTTACAGACACAGTTTCTATGCTCTGACTACTTCCAGACCAAGCATTTCTGCCAGCATTTCCAGTTCTTCTGTATAATCACCGTATACAAGCGGCATATGGTTTCCACCGTAACGAACCTGTTTCTTAAAGAAATCTTTTTGATTGTCTACGGTAAAGATTACACTCAGGGAACAGTTCTGGCTGTCTACGCCGCCACCGCCTACAATCGTTCCTTTTGCGATCATCATATGGCTGCAATCCGGAGAGATACGTGCCATTGTAATTACCTGACCGGCATCTTTTGCGAAATCATAACGCAGGGTTGCACCCCATCCGCTGTATGCGAACGGCTGAATACCATACTCCTCATACGGCTGGTCAAAGCCTTTGAGTTTTCTGTTCGGTGTGGAATGGAAGGTGTAATACAGATTCGGTACATTTTTGATATCTTTCAGGTTCTCTGCTGTAATAACACGCTCCGGAATTGCATCTCCATTTTCATCATAGAAGATCGGGTTTGTATTTCCCATATAAGCTGCGGAATTGGATAAGTTGGACAGAATCATCATGACAACAACTGCTCCGATATCATACTCACAGGCAGACGGGATACCCATCTCGTTGTTCAGGGAATGGCATAAACATGCGGTAAACTGTTCCTGATTCAGACGTCTGGTTGCACAGGCATCCGGACATGGCATACTGAACGCGTTGCAGTCATACAGTTTCATCTGTTTCTGTGCATTGTACCATAATTTTACAGATTTGATGATCATATCACGTTCCATGCCGACTTTATTTGCACCGGCGATCAGTTCATCTGTGATACGCTCGATTTCTACCATATCTGCCTCATCCAAGTTGTTGATGTTTCTGCCCGGAACCGTACTATTTGTGGTCGGATCCACTACATGTGTGGTCTCGATAAATTCATGTACGTTCAGCACACGGAATTTGATGCCGAATTTATCAGTAACCTGAGCCAGTGAGTTAAAGCTGGACTCAGAAGAAAAAGATTTGTTCGCATTATATCTCGGTGTTACCAGCACATTCATGTTTCTCAGCACTTTGCGTACACGCATGGCACGCATAGTCTTGTTTGCATCATCCCAGTCATAAAAACCATATGCCTCCAGACCTCTTGCGATCAGCGGCGGTACACAGTCTGCCAGGCAGCAGCAATTGTACGGCATAATAGCGATTGGTTTTTTATAACGCTGTGCAAATTCTGTCGTAATATCGGTACGTCCGATTTCTGTATTAAACAAATACAGATCTACCTCGTCATTATCCACTGTCATAGCTTCAAACATGGATTCCGGACTCATAAAATCCTCATGACGCTCTATGTAAATGCACTCCATTACGTTGATCTGCGGATCTGTGATATATTTTTTCAGGTCTTTTTTGTACTGTTCAAATAACTCTGCTTCTACCATCTGGTCGTAAGCCATTTCCAGCTCCTCATCATGTCCGAAACGACATGGACCCTCAAATACGGTCTGATGTACCAGTGAAAGGAAAATCGGTCTTACATTTAATTTAATATCAATACCACGTTTCATGAAAAAATCCTCCTGTTTCTTATTAGTGTAAAGTGCAGTGATTCTGAGAAGAACATGTCAGCTTTCGCTGACCAGAATCACGCACCAAGTCTCACGTGCGTTCGACTTGAAATCTGTTATTCTGTTCGTTCTATTTGTGTTTCCTATATTACTTGCTGTTTTTCGTATTTCCGCTGTACCAGGGTTACTGCTCTTCCCTGTTTTTCTTTCCCATCTGATTCCATACAGCTGACAGGATCATCAGCAGAACCATAACTCCGACAAAACATAACATCCAGATCTGTGTTGTAGTCATTTTGTCTTCCTCCTTATTTATCGTCCATGTTAATAATTTCATCACTGTCACCGAATTTATTTAGTTTTCCGATTCCAAATCCAATACTGGTAATCGCGAATACCATAATGGCAGTATACAGAATTGTAGTCACACACATATGCATAATATCTTCCTCCTTTATGCGCGTTTACCG
>NZ_CAKRAS010000096.1 GCF_934295145.1 uncultured Eubacterium sp.
TAATGAGAGCGAGCCGTAAGGCGAAGGTCGAATTTAGTGAATCGAACTTCCATATGAACAAAAGTGAGAAATTGAATGGTGACGGAAAGACACTAATTCTGTATGAAGTTTTGAAGGTATATATCGTATAAATAAAAAGTGCTATGTTGACTGAATTGCCAATATAGCATTTTTTTGTTTGAGTAGGAAATTACGTGAATTTCCTATCAAACAAAAGCACTTCGTGCAGACGATGCACACTCGCACGAGAAGAAATGATTGCTTCGCAATCGTGCTCGGCGCGAGCAAGAAAGATGTGCTATTAATAATTTCATACGCGAGAGTGTGCGATAGCACACTTTCTTGTATCTCTAAATCTTTTGTGACAGTCGAAAAACATTCTTGTGAAAATCAAGTATCCCTTCTTCTTTCATTTTCCCAAGTTCTTTTGATAGAGCACTTCGATCAACATTCAGATAATCGGCAAGCTGCTGTCGGTTAAACGGAATTTCAAATGTAGAAGTTCCCTGTTTACGGTATTCTGCAGTTAAATAAGTCAGCAGACGACCTCGGATATTTTTCGATGTGGTACAGAAAATCCGCGTGGAAAGTGTCAGATTTTTTCGCATGGAAATCTGCAGGAGATTATCGATCAACCCACGATACCAGTTAGATTGGTTACAGGTTGAATCATCCATAATACGGTGAATATTCAAAAATAATATCTGGCTGTGTTCCGCAGTTACAACTTCGACAAGCAATGGCTCCTGCAGGAGGGCATATGTCTCAGCAAAGACACCACCAGAGGAGATATTGCTCAAAATGGTGGAATTACCTAAGAAATCAGTGTTGATAATATTGACACTTCCATTTACTAAAATCCCTATCTCATCAACGATCGTATCCATATGATAGATAATTTCATGTTTGTCATATTCCTTTTGACGCAGATATCCTGCGGTATTCATCTGTATCAGTTCATTTTCTGTGATGCCGCGAAGGAGCGGTGAAATACATTTTTTGTTATTATTCATGTCAAAATTCAAATCCTTTTCCATAAAGTAGTATGTAAGGTTCATCAATTTCACATACTCCCTGCCGCATTGTTCAGGGCAAATTATAACAGCTTTTTCAGCGGTAAGTCTATGCAAAAAAATCGGATTGTAAACATACATCAGGAATGTTTATTCTCAGAGCAGGAGCGCCACATATTTCGATATGTGGCGCTCTTGTTTTTTCTTGATATCTATTTATTCTATAACTGCTCGCAGATATGTCTGGCAACATATACACCGCTGGCAGATGCATGGGACAGAGAATGTGTCACGCCGCTGCCGTCACCGATGATGTAGAGGCCTTTGTGACAGCTTTCCAGATGCTCATCCAGTTCTACTTCCATGTTGTAGAATTTTACTTCTACGCCGTAAAGCAGGGTGTCATCATTTGCAGTACCCGGAGCAATTTTGTCCAGAGCGTAGATCATTTCCATGATTCCGTCCAGGATACGTTTTGGAAGTACCAGACTTAAGTCACCCGGTGTCGCAGAGAGGGTAGGACGAACCAGACCTTCTTCAATTCGTTTTACGGTACTACGACGTCCGCGGACTAAATCACCAAAACGCTGTACGATAACACCGCCGCCCAGCATGTTGGACAGTCTTGCGATGCTTTCGCCGTATCCGTTACTGTCTTTGAACGGCTCGGAGAAATGTTTTGCAACCAGAAGTGCAAAGTTTGTGTTTTCTGTCTGTTGCGCCGGGTCTTCGTAGCTGTGTCCGTTTACCGTAACGATACCGTTTGTATTTTCATTTACAACAATACCGTATGGGTTCATACAGAAGGTACGTACATTATCTTCGAATTTCTCAGTACGATAAACTATCTTGCTCTCGTACAGTTCATCGGTCAGATGGGAGAAGATTACAGCCGGAAGCTCAACGCGGACACCGATATCCACACGATTGGATTTTGTCGGGATCTCCAGTTCTTTACAGATGCTCTCCATCCATTTACTGCCGATACGGCCAACGGAAACGATACATTTGCTGCAGTCAGCAGATTCTTCACCGTAATGTACACGGTAGTTGTTGCCCTCAAGGCATTCGATCTTTGTAACCGGTGTCTGGAAGAAGAAGTCAACTTTTTCTTTCAGCTCATTGTAAATATTTTCCAGAACGACATAGTTGATATCTGTTCCAAGGTGGCGAACCGATGCATCCAGAAGTTTTAATTTATTCTGCATACAGATTTTTTTGAAATGAGTGCCGGCTGTAGAGTAAAGTTTTGTCCCTTCACCACCGTGTGTCACATTGATCTCATCTACGTAGCGCATCAGATCCAGCGCCTGTTCTTTGCCGATATACTCAAATAAAGTACCGCCAAAGTCATTTGTGATATTGTATTTTCCATCGGAAAAAGCACCGGCGCCGCCGAAACCGCTCATGATCGCGCAGGTCGGACATTTGATACAGGATGGAACTTTCTTGCCGTCGATCGGGCAGTGGCGTTTCTCTAACGGATAGCCTTCCTCAAAAACGGCAATCTTTAAGTCTTTATTCTGGTGAATCAGTTCGTAAGCGGAAAAAATACCGCCAGGACCGGCACCAATGATAATAACGTCATATTTCATAGTGAAATAACCTCCAATAGTAAGACATGAAAAATGCAGTGCAACAAACTACAATAAATACAATAGCGGAAAAATAGATTTTCGCTTTGAATTTTCTGTAACCGGCACTGCTCATAGTTACTATTTATTTTATCGCGGAAATATATATCATGTCAATAAAAATCATGTAAAAATTGGCAACGATATCATGACCGTAGGAGAAGCACCGCATACCAGCGCAGATGAGGCGATGGATTACACGGGTGCCGACAGAGGCGAGCTGAATATGGTATTTCATTTTGACCATATGCATCTGGATTACGATGAAAATGGAAAATATGCGAGAAACCGTGTGAAACTGACGGATCTTAAACAGGTTTTCACAGAATGGGATGAAAAAATGAATGCCTGTGGTGGATGGAACAGTCTCTATTGGAGCAATCACGATCAGGCCCGTGCCGTTACCCGCTTTGGTGATGAGTCACCCAAATACCGTGTGGTTTCAGCAAAAATGCTCGGTACTGCACTTCATATGCTGCAGGGAACCCCTTATATTTATGAAGGAGAGAAAATCGGCATGACAAATGCATTTTTTGATAAAATCGAAGACTATCGCGATGTGGAAGCGCTGGATATTTTCAAAGATTTTAGTGCAACTGCGTCATGAAGTACTTGTGATTACAGAGGGTGTGTATACAAACTTCTGGACGCGGACAACGAAATGGTATATACTTATCTCCGAAAAAAATGAGGATGAGACATTACTGGTGATCTGTAACTTTACAAAAGAGACCATCGATTATCCGGTGGGAGATTTTGTGGAAGCATCGCAGGGAACATTACTCATCTCCAATTATGATGATGCAGCGCAGCAGTATGCGGATGCAATCGAATTAAAACCATACGGAGCATATGTATATGAAATCAAATAACAAAATCAAACTTCTGGCACTGGATGTAGATGGAACGCTTTTTGACAATGCAGGACACATTCCGGAGCAAAATATCAAAGCAATCAAAAAAGCACAGGAAGCAGGCGTGACTGTGGTAGTGGCTTCCGGCAGAGATTATGACGGTGTGCCGCATGACCAGTTAAAAGAAGTAGCCATGCCATATCTGATCACCACAAACGGAGCAGCCGTTTATCGGACCGCAGACAGAGCCTGTCTGGACGAACACTGCCTTCCGGCAGAAAAGCTGCTTTCTATTTTTGAATATATACTTGATAGAGAAGTCTATATGACGGTGTTTATCGACGGACATAACTATACCCCGGTGCAGGTGTATGATTATGTGTGGAGACTCGGACTCCCGGAGCACATCGTAGGCCATTTCCTGGAAGGGCGTCATGAGCTTCCGGATCTATTTGCTTATGTAAAAAGTGGCAAGGCAAAAATACAGAAAGTGACGCTGAATTTTATACCGGCATCCGATGGTACTTTTCTGCATCGTGATGAGATTTGGGATTTACTGACTGCCTGCCCGGATATCTGTGTGGTAGATGGTGGTTTCCATAATATTGAGTTCACGGCAGCAAATGTCAATAAAGGGCTGGGGCTTCGTTTCCTTGCAAAAGAACTTGGCATTTCTATAGAAGAAACAATGGCAGTGGGCGACAGCGGAAATGATGCGGAAATGCTTAAGGCAGCAGGACTTGGTGTAGCCATGGGAAATGCGTCGAAAGAAATTAAAGATATTTCAGATGTAGTAACTCTTACAAACGAAGAATGTGGTGTGGCACATGCCATTGAAACATATATCTGATGTGAGATGACTCCCACCTCTGCAGGTGTCGAGCAACAAGAATGCAGAGTAAATAAAATGTTAATAGTTGTAAAAAAGTAGTATATAAAAAGAATAAAATATTGTAGAATGAAGAGGTGAAAGCAATTTCATCTCTTTTTTGAATTTACTTTCACAGCAATATAACTGGCAGGAGGACTTGTGATGACAACAGAAGAATTACAGGAGCAGGGTGCAATTTATTTTGATAAAATTACAGATGGGTTCAGAGATTACAAAGATGTCAAACTGGTGATGGATGAAAAACGAGCACTGGCGCATTTTAAAAATCTGAAGAAGGAATATGGAAATAATAAGGCTTTTGCCGATTTCTACTATTACAGACTGGATATTGATTCCCGTGAGATGGTCGACGAAGTTCTCACAGATGCAGAGAAGACATATCTGAATTTAATGATGCCGGAAGATCTGGACGAGGACATTATCTTCCCGTTGGATGATAAACTTTTAAAAATTATAGTAAAATTAAATGCAGAGGAAATATTATTTTCTACAATCTATTTTCTGCCGAGTGGAAAAGCAGGCGGAAGAGGACGGACAACATGGTGGGGAAATTATGAGAAGGAGTATATCTGTTTCTGCGATAAATAAGTCTTGTTTGGGTGGTGAAGAAAATTTAGGGGGGGTAGGTTGTGAAAACGCCAGTCATCAATCTTACCTCTGTAGCAAGATTGCCTGACTGGCGTTCTTTTACGCTTGCGAATATCCTAACATTTTTCACCACACGGCACTGCGTGCCGCACTCATGTTGCATGACGCGCCTCTCGCAGCAAGAATGCCGAGGGCATTCTTGAATACTTGGCAAGTATTTTGGGTGGATAACTTCCGCCGGGGAAATGGCGAAATTGGAGACTTCTTCCGCAATAAGCGATTGAGTGAACGACTGAGTTTCACAAGGTTTTGCGCGAGCGGGAACCGACCAGCTTTTATCGGAGGTGGGAGTGAGCGCGATGAAACCGCCGTGAAATGAAGGTAGTGAACGTCTAGCGTTTGTGGAAGAAGTCTCCAATTTCGTTTTAAATAAAGTAAATTTCCAACACAAGCCCTGAAAACAAGAATTGCACAAATAATTGGCACAATTCGCACAATAGCGGCAA
>NZ_CAKRAS010000097.1 GCF_934295145.1 uncultured Eubacterium sp.
TTGATACCTGCTGTTCCAAAAGCAAGACCTGCTACAAAAAGACCAACTTTTCCTGCATTAAATTTTTTGAACATAATATTTTTCCTCCATTTGCGTGTTTTAATGTTTATCTTTTATTATAGCATCGCAATATGATATTTCAAATATTTTTCTCTTATTGATATATTTTTTCATTAGTTATCAGTTAATTTCCGCTAATTTTTGCATGGTTAGACACAATTCACGAGCATTAGTATCTCTTTTTACTCTTCTATCTGATAAAAGCGTGCACTGTATGCCGGCAACGCTATGGAAACTGTTCCCTTTTTCACAAGCAAATCTTTCTGATATTCCGGATGTGCTTTTTTCATCTCAGCATCATCACTGCTGCAGATTAGTTTTAATTTCTTTGCCTCAGAAATATTCATCGTGTATTCCTGCTCTTTTGCATTTCCAAAATGGAACACTGCGACGATCCGCTCCTTTTTGCTCTTCCGTTCAAAGGCATAAATACATTTTTCTTCCTGATGGCAGTCGATCCACTGGAATCCCACCTGTGCATGATCAGCCTCCCAGAAAGCAGAATGTTTCTCGTACACCTCATTCAGTTTCATCATAAAGCGATGAAATTCTCTGTGTTTCGGGAATTTTAAAATATCCCAGTCCTGCTGACGCTTCTCATCCCACTCCCGGAACTGTCCAATTTCATTTCCCATAAAATTCAGTTTTTTGCCCGGATGTGCATACATATACATATACATTGCCCGCGCCTGAGGAAATTTTTCTTCATAATCTCCGCTCATTTTCTGAATAATGGTTGCCTTTCCGTGCACCACCTCATCATGAGACAATGGCAGCACATACGCTTCATTATAATAATACATCATGGAAAATGTCAGCTTATGATAGTTCTCAGAGCGATACTCCGGAGCTGTACGGAAATAATTCAGCGTATCATTCATCCAGCCCATATCCCATTTGTAATCAAAACCAAGACCGCCCTCATAAACGGATCTGGTCACGCCCGGATAAGAGGAAGAATCCTCTGCCATCAACATGGCTGTCGGGAAACGGTCTTTTAATCCCTGATTCATATTCTGAATAAAGGAAACTGCCAGGTTGTTCACTCCTCTTGCCTCATTTCCCTGCCAGTAGATCAGGTTGCTCACAGCATCCATGCGCAGACCGTCAAAATGATATTCTGCCAGCCAGTACGCTGCCGCAGACTGCAGGAAACTTCGCACTTCTCCTCTTGAATGCATGAAATTGCAGCTTCCCCACTCGCTGTATCCCACATCCTGATTCGGATATTCATACAATGCCGAACCGTCATAATTCCACAGTGCATAGGTATCCACCGCAAAATGCACCGGAACAAAATCCATCAACACACCGATTTTATGCTTATGACATGCATTGATAAAATACCGCAGATCATCCGGCGTTCCGTAGCGGGAGGTCGGCGCAAAAAAACCGGTATTCTGATACCCCCAGGATTCATCACACGGATGCTCACTCAGCGGCATCAGCTCCACATAATTATATCCATTTTCATTCAGATACGGAATCAGTAGGTCTGCCATTTCCCGGTAAGTATACCAGCCTTCCGGATCCGCATCATCTTTCTTTTTCCAGGAACCAAAGTGGATCTCATAAATATTCAACGGTGCATCTTTCTGTACCGACCGCTTTTTCATCCATTCCGCATCCGTAAAATGATAATCAGTCGTATCATAAATAATGGATGCATTGTTCGGGCGCAGTTCCGAATAAAAACCATAAGGGTCGCAATGATCGATACAACTTCCATCTGCCCCGTAAATCTTATATTTATACATCATGCCTTTCTCGGCATTTTCCACATAACATTCCCAGAAATTGCCATCGTGTACTTTCTGCATCGGTGTCTCCTGCCACTCATTAAACTCACCGATCAGAGAAATTCTATGTGCATTCGGTGCAAAAGTCCGAAATACTGTCCCTTTTTTACAAGCATGTGCCCCAAGAAAATGATATGCTTCAAATTCTTTTCCCGTATAAAATCCATAAAAATCCATATGCACTCTCCCTCATTAATCAACTATGGTTGTTTTTCTCTGCTAATTCTATTATAATTATAAATAACGAAAACATACTTGAACAGAAACAGCTTTTCCAATCCGTCGGAAAACCAACGTTTTTCGATAATTGTCGAAAAACTCAACTGCAAGAACATTTATAAAAAAATGAACGCAGGTTGCAAAAGCGGATTGCGAATGTCCGCTTTACTTTTACTAACAGCATTAGCCAATAAATGAGGGATTATTATGGATATCAGAATAGAAAAAACAAAAACAGCCATTCACAATACGTTTCTGGAATTACGTTCCAAAAAGCCATTAGAAAAAATCACGATCAAAGAATTGTGTGAAAAGGCACAGATCAACAAATCTACCTTTTACTCTCATTATAAAGATATTTACGATCTGAGTGATCAGTTAGAAACAGAAGTTGTCACTTCCGTTATAGAGGCAATCCCAAACCCGGAAAACTGCCTGGAAGATCCGGCAGCTCTGGCAAAAAACATGTTTCTCGGCTATCTCTCACGGGATGCCATCATCCGCATTTTATTTTCCGGAACCAGAGCCGGGGAACTGGTGCGCAAAGTAGAATATCAGTTAAAAAAAATCCTGTTTGAAGCTCATCCGGAGTACAAACAGGATCCATCCGTCAATGTCGTGCTGTCTTACACGGTTTATGGCGGTTATTATGCATTTTTCGAAAACAGACAATACGGAGATGCGGCCGTGGTTGATATCATCAGCCAGATTTCCTCCGGGGCAATGAAACTGTTATGATTTCGTTATTATGATTTGGGTTTCAAAACACTCAAAACGTGATAACACGGATTGTTCCAGTTCTATCTAAATGTACATCATATCTTCTCTGTCCGCAGCTCGTTTGTTGCGGACAAAAAGTCCAATCGATACGATCATAAATACGATTGAAATCAGCTGCGCTGTTGTCAGTCCGAGAAATCCGCCTTGCTCATTGGTACGCAGAAACTCCACACAGAATCTTCCGATTCCGTAAAGCATCAGATACAATGCTCCTACATCGCCAGTGTGACGCATTTTTCCACTCATGCGAATCAGAAGAAATGCTATCACAAAATCACCTGCGGATGAGAATAGCTGCGTCGGAATTAAAGGTACGCCTGCCGGCGCAAAACAACCTTCCGGAAATACAATTCCAATTGGAAGACTTGTCTCCTTACCATAGCAACAACCTGCAAAAAAGCATCCCAGTCGTCCAAAAGCCTGCGCCAGTGAAACAGATGGTGCGAGCAGATCAAAATATTCAAAGAACCGAATGTCTTTTATCTTACAATAAATGAGTGCTGATACCACACCGAAAATAATTCCACCGTATACAACAAATCCAGAAGAACCAAGTACACTCAATGGATCTGTCAGAAACTGTTTCCAACTCAAAATTACGAAAAAACCTTTTGCGCCTAAAAATCCCATCACTACGCATAGAATTGCCAGATCCAACACTGACTCCGCTTTCATCCCCATACGTTTTGCCCTGTAATAGCCCATTAATACACATAAAATAACTCCGATAGCAATCATCACACCATAAGTATGAACCGTGAACTTGCCAATGGAAAATAAATCAACTCTCATTTTTTTTAATGCTCCTCTTTTCAATTTATCTTTTATTCTACACTATTTTAATCTATTTTCCAACCGCTTCTATCACTCTTTTTTATCTAAGGTGTTTTTAATATTGAATCTCTTTTTGTTTTATAGGATGTATCGTTTTTTACATTGACAGTCCATTTTTGCTGTGCTAGCATTTTGGTTATTATACTGTGTCAAAGCACAAGCTCATTTTTATACAGTTTGACACTTACATCATATTTTTTATGAAAGGATCTCTTGCTTATGAAAATTCAGCTTTCTGATCATTTTACATTTCCAAAACTATTACGATTTGTTTTCCCATCAATCATTATGATGATTTTCACATCCATCTACAGTGTGGTGGATGGTCTTTTTGTATCCAATTTTGTTGGCAAAACGGCTTTTGCATCCGTTAATCTGATTATGCCATTTATCATGATTCTCGGTGCCATCGGTTTTATGCTTGGAACCGGAGGAAATGCTATTGTCTCAAAAACTCTTGGAGAAGGGGAACCAGAACTGGCGAAAAAATATTTTTCCATGATCGTATACTGTACCATGATTGGTGGTATCATCGTTTCTATCGTTGGTTTTATCTTTATGCCTTCTATTACAAAACTCTTGGGGGCTAATGGCGAAATGATGGCTGGAAGCATTCTGTATGGACGCATTTCCATGATTTCGCTGACCTGCTTCATGCTGCAAAACGTTTTTCAGAGTCTGTTGGTTACTGCCGGGAAGCCAAAGCTAGGGCTACTAATTACTGTCAGTGCAGGATTAACCAATATGGTACTTGATGCCGTATTTGTTTATGGATTAAAACTCGGTGTGGCCGGTGCAGCTTGGGCCACCGTTACATCTGAATTTGTCGGCGGTCTGACTCCGTTATTTTATTTCTTACACAAAAATAGCAGCTCTCTCCGACTTTGTAAAACAAATATCCAGCCAAAAATCATGTTCCAGACATGTACCAACGGTTCTTCTGAATTTATGACCAATATTTCCATGTCACTGGTAAACATGCTTTACAATTTCCAATTAATGCGGATTGCCGGTGAAAACGGTCTGGCCGCTTATGGCGTTATCATGTATGTAAGCTTTATTTTCTGTGCTATGTTTATCGGATACTCCGTAGGCTGTGCTCCGCTGTTTGGATACAATTATGGCGCTGAAAATCATGCTGAACTGAAAAATCTGTTTCGAAAAAGCCTTCGATTGGTAGGCATCGCAGGTGTATGTCTGACGTTATTAGCAAACCTGCTGTCTGCCCCACTGGCATCTCTGTTTGTAGGTTATGATGAAGCTTTATTTGCACTGACAGTGCATGGATTTCGAATTTATTCACTCGCCTTCTTGTTAAACGGATTTTCCATTTTTGGATCCGCATTTTTTACAGCATTAAACAACGGTCTTATATCCGCATGTATTGCGTTTTTGCGTACTTTTGCATTTCAGGTCGTTGCAGTTATTCTGCTACCTTATCTGTTTGGAACAGATGGTATATGGTGCTCTATCGTAGTGGCTGAATCTCTGGCAATCTGCGTGACAATTTCCTTCTTTGTGCGAAAACGACATGTCTACCACTACGCATAATTCTTGTTTAGGGTAGTTTTAAAAAAGCTGGAAGAAAACTCCAATGCCGGCACGACTGATTTTCTATCTGCGCTGCGCCGCTTATCTCCGACCGCTTCCGCGAACTCACCAACAGCAAAAACAGCTGTTGGTTCAGACACACTCCCGCGGTCGGGCTATGCTCGCTCCGATAACGAAAATCAGTCTACCGCCTTGCCTTGGAGTTTTGC
>NZ_CAKRAS010000098.1 GCF_934295145.1 uncultured Eubacterium sp.
CTGTCATTTCCAAGCAGCTGTACCAGCATACCATACAAATACTCGGTTCCGGCTCCCATGACGATCTGATTCGCATCGACTAACATACCGCGAAATGACTTCAGATACTCTGCAATGGCTTTTCGCAGTTCATAAATTCCGCCTGTAGGAGACACTTTCATCAGCTCCCTGCTGCGAGTGGACATTGCTTCCCTCAGTAGTTTCGCCCAGACAGAAAATGCATTCTCTGATTCCGCTTCGGCTCCTGACCATGCGGATGACACAGTTGCACCGAAAAAAAATACCACAGTTCCAATGGAAGGTGTAAAAATCCTGTCCGAGATTGACGGACACATTGTAGCTGCCCAGTATCGAAATCAGATTGGGCTGGCCTTTCATCCGGAAATGACGGATAATACCAGAATTCACCAATATTTTATTGATCTGGTGAAATCTTATCTGTAAAGCGGACATTCGCATAATGCAGGAGTATATGCATACTGCTTCTTTCAGGGAAGGAATAAATGTTTCTTCCCTGCTTTTTTCATTCTGTGTTATAATGTAGTAGAAATGCCGGAGGCATTTCCCGATTTCAGTCACATCTTATTTCTGAGTATCGTGTACTAATACCACTATGAGGGGGAAACAAAAATGTTTACAAAAGAAGACAACCAGATATTAGATCGCATTTTAAATGCACGCAAAACATGCCGCGCATTTTCAGGGGAGATCCCGACAGATGAGGAAATCAAAGAAGTCATTCAGGCCGGCTGCATTGCTCCTTTTGCTTCTATCGATTCAAAAGCAGTTGTGCCATTCCGTCATTTCTTTGTTATCAAAAAAGATGATCCCAGATTGGATCTGATCGACACACTTATCAGGGAGCAGAGCAAACTGGATCTTGAACAACGCATCAAAGATGAAGAAACAGACACTTTTTTAAAAGAAAATGGCGCAGGTGTTCATAAATTATGGCAGCATGTTGCTGAATGTGGCGAAAGCACCTTTCCTAATCCACCATGTTTCATCATCGCTGCAGAATGGCGCGGTGCCAGACGTGCAGAACGGCAGAGCCTGGCTCACATGATGCAGAATATGTGGATCAAAGCTACTGCATTGAATCTGGATTTTCAGATTATTTCTGTCACAGAAAATATGGTAGATAACCAGGCTTTTTGCGATATGCTTGGTCTTCCGACCGGAAAATATGGCTTCCTGTCCTGTGTACTCGGACATGCCCAAAATGAAACTACCGCTCAACATCCAAGAGCAACTACTGAAATCCACTGGCTGTAAAATGTAAGTGTTTTTGTTTGATAGGAAATTCAACATAATTTCCTATCAAACAAGAAAATGGAATATAACTTATTTTTCATCAGATACCAGCTACCGAATCTATTGGTAATGACATAACAATTCCCTGCGCCTCGCTGTGCATGCCACATTTTTCTCCAATACATTTCATAAGATTTACCTTGTTTGATGACTCAACCAAAATTAAAACAATCTCTTTTTCATCCTGAACGCTGAGTCCCCAAAAACTGGTTGCTTCTTTGTTTCCTATACGTCGGCTACGAATTACAGTGCCGCCTTTTACACCTTCCGCACGCACCACTTCCATAACGTCCTCACTGAAACCTCTGTTTACGATTGCTGCAACAAGAGTATATTTTGTTTCTGACATACTGTTTTCTTCCTTTCCTGCTATATTCAGCAATTCTTTTCCTGTATTTCTGGCAAGAATGCGCAAAATCAGATTATTGGCTCCATTTAATGGTATCGTAAATGCAATACCACTGTTTGCTCTGTTTAATTGTAATTCGGAATTCAACTTATTTATGAGAATTTCTGATAGATTTTTCGGAATCATACTGATGAGAACACTTTTATCAATGTTTCCAAGTCCAAGCAGATCCATAATCTCACTTGTAGCTGTTCCCTCTGCATGAAAGCGATATTGCAATGGCAATGCGCCCTTTCGAAACATTTCCGCAGCCTGATCAGCAAGCTTTGGTGTGGCGATCAATACTAATAACTGAAAAGATACTTTTTTCTCTTTTTCCATTTTTACTCACCCTCCTCAAGATCAATGATCATATCACAATCATCGGCTATGACGGCCCTCTCTGTCTGAGTTCTCTTTGCTGTCTTTAGCTTATAAACCAGCCCCATCAGCTGTATCGCGATCAATGGTGTTAATGCAACAAGTGCAACAACGCCAAATGCATCGGTCATCAGGTTTCCTCCGAGAGCCTCACATACCCCAATACTAAGAGGCAGCAAGAAGGTTGATGTCATTGGACCGCTGGCAACACCACCTGAATCAAATCCAATACCGATAAAGATATCCGGAACAACTCGGGACAATACAAGGGCAATAAAATAACCCGGAATCACAAACCAATGAATGGAAACCCCTGTAAGGACACGAAGCATTGCCAACGCAACGCTGGCAGCTACACCAATTGACATGCAGCGATCCATCATTTTTACCGAAATAGCACCATCCGTAACTGTCTCTACCTGATGGTTCAGCACTTGAATTGCCGGTTCTGCTTTTACGATATAATAACCAATCAGTGCTCCAATAGGAAGCAGAATCCAATTAAAGGACAATCCTGCCAGTTTTTTTCCAAGATAAGCTCCAACTGGTGCAAAACCAACATTTGCACCGCAAAGGAAGAGAACCAGACCAATATATGTATATAGAAAACCAATCAAAATGCGTTGGATCTGCCTCTTATGATACCTTCCGGTAAGCATTTGGAATATAAAAAATACTACAATAATCGGCAGCAGTGCTACCAGGACTTCACGGGCATATAATGGTAATCCCTGTGCAAATACGCGGGCAACATCCTGTGTTGTGACAACCGTTTCCACATCTTCAAGAACATACGCTGCCTGAGTAGGTTTATAGAAACAGCCCAGGATTAAAACAGCCAATATCGGACCTATACTAGAAAGTGCGACCAGACCGAAACTATCATCTGCTGAATTCTTATCACTTCGCACAGAGGCAAGTCCCACGCCAACTGCCATAATGAAAGGTACTGTCATAGGTCCTGTTGTAACACCACCAGAATCAAAAGCTACTGCTAAAAACTCTTTCGGCACAAAGAATGATGTAAGAATCAGAGCCGTATAACAAATAATCAATAACACAGACAAACTGATTTTATATCGGATACGAACAAGCGCAAGCGCAAGAAACAAACCAACTCCAAGTGCCACGGTTATAATCAGTACCATATTAGGGACAGAGGGAACCTGATTCGCAAGAATTTGCAGATCCGGCTCTGATATTGTAATGATGACTCCCATAATAAAACCTGTCAGTAAAACAGTAATGAGTTTTTTCAATTTGGAAATCTGTACACCTACACCTTCTCCGATCGGTGTCATAGACATCTCTGCACCGAGCTGAAAGAATCCCATTCCAACAATCAGCATCATTGCACCGGTAAGGAACATAACGATACTGCCAAGCTCCATAGGAATCAGAAAAATGCTGATCATTAAAACAATACCAGTAATTGGAAGAACTGCTGAAAGTGATTCTCTGATTTTCTCTTTTAATTTTAAATTCAAATTGTGCCCTCCTTCTAAATGTCATGATATGGAATATTTGCTCATCATCTACGGTATTTTCTGTCCCAGACTTTCATCTTCATATATCCACATTTTACTGCCATTTCTGTCAACCCATCGTGTATCTCCCTGCGTACCAAGCCACTCCTGATAACCATTCCAGATTGTGTATTCGCTTTTTCCGCTCCATGTTTCAGGATTTATACCATAGGTAATAATATTGCTTCTTCTGTATATACATGCATTTCCAGCAAAAAGTGTCATCTGAGTATCGTCTGAAATGAACGCAGGTGAGCCGGCTTCTTTAAGAGTTTTTATTCCTTCTTCTCCATAACGTCCAAAAATCGCAGCCTCAGACATAAACTCGACTGGATAGCCTAATGCATCGCCAACAGCGCCACCAAAAAGACATATCTGATATAAATTTCTTCTGCTTCCATAAGCTTACATGTTCTTCTCCGGTGGATTGGATGCTCTATTATCATTCTTTTCTGTTTCCCCAACTGGCGATGTGGCAGTTAGCATAATAAAACTCGCAATAACACATTCCCAATCCTTGCAGTACTCACTTGATAAAGCGAAGCAATGTCAACTAATTTATCAATTTCAGGAGTGTTTTCCCACGTTCCCATAAACTAACCGCTTGAAAAGAAACATTTAATTTTTCAGCCACATCACTTTGTGTAAATCCTTTTTCTTTCCTTGCTTTCGCCAATCGTTCTGAAAATGTCATTTGTGTATCCTCCTATTCAACTTCTTTTCCTTACAAGATAAGTGTAAACCATTGAAGTATCCAATAACAGCATACACACCTTGAATTGTATTTTTTTCATTCAATCAATACTTGAAGTGCCTTTTATATGTCAGCATTTGCTTTCATAATCATCTGATTATATTGCTCTTTGACAGAATCCGGTGCAAGTATCTGAACCTTCCCACCAAAACCAAATACCCAGCCAAAGAAAGTTGGACTTGCTGATACTTCTGTTATCAATCGGAAGAAAGTCATATCATACGCAAGTGTTTTAACATTTTCTCCAAAACGGTCAATCATTGTTTTCAATTTCATCAAAAAGAGACATCTGCCCCCTCTAATGATAGGGAAGATGTCTTCTCAGATTTTGAACCGTATAATTTACAAGTCAGGAAATCAACCAGCTCTTTCAAGAGCTGGATCTGGTCTTCGAGTTCTTTGATATAATCCTTGTACTCCTGTTCTTTAGCCTTCATAGTATAATAACCCTTCTCGTTTTTGATCTTTAAATTTTATCATAAAACCACTGCTTTTTCCAGTATTTATAAGGGTTTCAGACTTCTCCAAATTATCATTCTTTTTTATCAGCTTTTAATATTTATTTGATTTAAAAATACATGAAAAAGCGACAGTCTGATTTACATTTTGTATTTCAGGAAACTGCCGCTTCTTTTTCTTCTTTATTCTGTTTTTCTTCCTCCAACTCCCGGAGGACTTCATCGCCATACTTATCAATCATCCGTACCAGAAAATCAATGCACCGCTCAAATTCGATATTCTGTTGCATAAGCTCCTCCCATCATTGTTTTAATCTGAGCTTATTTTACAAAACATACCTCAAACAGCATTGAATCGAATTTGACTCCAAATTGAGAAAATGCCTATTGGATCGATGCGATTTTAGTTCTATTTTATATCCTTGTTAAAAATAGGGAAGTTTTTACAGCCCCGAGTTTGTTCATATACATTCATTATTTCTGCATAAATTCAAACACTGCCTCTTTCGTCGGAA
>NZ_CAKRAS010000099.1 GCF_934295145.1 uncultured Eubacterium sp.
TTCCAAACGTTACTGTTTTAGGTTGCTTTGACTTTCGTCTCTGCTTTGTTCTCTCGAACTCATTTAAATCGCGAATTACTTCGCTGTTCTCAACGAATCTTTCAAGGTTATTTCACTGTTCAGTTATCAAAGTTCTTTGTGTTGTTGTCTTAACGACAGCTTTTATATTCTACCAAAAGCTTTTGCCTTTGTCAACAACTTTTTTATTTTATTTAAAAGTTATTGTTTTTGCCGTGTCACTCACGCGACAGCTTGTATATGTTATCATAGCCATTTGCGTTTGTCAACAACTTTTTTCTTTTATTTTCAATTTTATTTCTGAACCCCGTTTTTAGGGCAAAAAAATAACGGAGAAAGAGGGATTTGAACCCTCGCGCCGCGCGAACGACCTACACCCTTAGCAGGGGCGCCTCTTCAGCCTCTTGAGTATTTCTCCATATTTTTTTATAAAATTGATGCGCCGTAACGCTTTATCTACTATACAAGACTTTGTTCTGTTTGTCAATAGCTTTTTACAACTTTTTTATTCCCTGCAAAACCAGGTAAAGCGTTCATTTTCATAGGCTCTGCATTCCAGTTATAGAAATTCTTCATGGAAAAAAAGAGCCATGTATTATTTAACACCTGGCTCTTATTTTTCCTGTAATCAAACTATTTGTGATTAGCTTTTATCTCTGATTGAAATTCTCGTATATCATGTGCGATTTCTCCACTCAGGATCAGCATACAAATTAAGTTTGGAATGGCCATCAACGCATTTGCAATGTCTGAAAAATTCCATACCAGACTGATTGTCTGTGTACATCCGATATATGCAACCAGAGCAAATCCGATTCGATAGATCATATTATATTTGTGTGTACCAAGCAGATATTCAAATGCTTTTTCTCCATGATACTCCCAACCAAGAATCGTTGAAAATGCAAACAAAGTAATTCCAATGGTTACCAGCCAGCCTCCGCCGGAACCGAGAACTGTTTTAAAAGCTGCAATTGTCACATCGGAACCTGTGAGAAGTTCTCCATTTGCATCTGTCATACCAAGTACACCGGAAGATGCAATCGCAAGACCTGTGATTGTACATACCACGATCGTATCCCAGAAAGTACCTGTCATATTGATATATCCCTGTCGTACCGGATTATCTGTCGTTGCCGCTGCTGCCGTGATTGCTGCAGAACCCATACCTGCCTCATTTGAAAAGACGCCTCGTGCGATACCAAACCGCATGGCATTCATCATAGAAGCAACAATGGTACCACACATACCGCCGCCAACAGCTTTTACAGAAAAGGCCATTTTTAAAATCATTACAATACCTGCCGGAACATTTGCTATATTTCCTATAATAACAATAATTCCACATATTACATAAAAAATTGCCATAACCGGAACTACTACGGAAGAAACCTTCGATATAGATTTAATCCCGCCTACGATAATGACCAGTACAAGAATGGTTATGATCACTCCGGTAAGCCATGTAGGCACGTGGAATGTGGTATTTAATGCACCCGAAATAGAATTACCCTGAGTCATATTTCCGATACCAAAGGATGCTACTACTGCAAACAATGCAAAGAGCCATGCAAGCACTGCTCCAAACTTCTTATTTTTCAATCCTTTTTTCATAGTGTACATCGGGCCGCCACTCATCTCACCTTTTTCATTTACCTCGCGGTATTTGATGGCAAGCATACATTCACTGAATTTTGATGTAAGACCAAAAGCTGCAGAAATCCACATCCATACAAGTGCACCCGGACCGCCGGAAACCATGGCTGTGGCAACACCTACAATATTACCGGTACCGATGGTTGCCGCCAATGCAGTTGTCAATGCTGAAAAAGGAGATACATCTCCCTCACCTCTGCTTTTTGTCCTTGCTTCTTTACTGAGCGTGCTTTTCAGCGCATACCCTAAATTTCTCCATGTCAGAAATCTTGTCCGAAATGTCAGGAAAATTCCGGTTCCTACTAAAAGAACAAGCATTACAGGCCCCCAGACAAAATTATCAATGGAGGCAATAATTTCATTTAACTTTTCCATACTCTCTTCCTCTTTCCATATATAAATACAAAAAGAGCGATGTTGTGAACAACATCGCTCTCTAATAAAGCTACATTACTCCATTTATTCTTACCTGTCAACACAAAATTAACAAAAAATTGTGTGTGTTTACTTGAAATTATCTGATTTATCTTTTCCGATATTCAACCCGCTTTATATCCAAAACCTTATCTTTCACACAATCGCTCTTTTAAAAAAGTATTTCGCTTTGTAACTGTCACATTTCTGACCGCATAAGACAATGCCTTTCTGGTTCCTACGATAACCAGAACCTTTTTTGCACGGGTAATACCTGTATAGATCAGATTGCGCTGCAGCATTACATAGTGATTCATCAAAACAGGCATGACCACGATCGGATATTCGGACCCCTGTGCTTTATGTATCGTTGTCGCATAGGCATGCACCAGTTCATCCAGTTCCGATGCTTCATATTCTATGATATGCTGGTCAAAGTTTACTTTTAACGTCCGTTCCTGCAAATCTACAGACTCTACTGTTCCAATATCTCCGTTAAAAATTTCTTTCTCATAATTATTTCGGATCTGCATGACTTTATCCCCCGTGCGAAACAGATATCCGCCCCGGCGCAGACCATCGCCCTGTGGATTCAAAGCTTCCTGAAGTGCAAGATTCAAATTCGCTGCTCCCACAATTCCTTTCTGCATCGGCGTCAGCACCTGAATATGATTCCAGGGCGTTTTGTAATAACGCGGAAGATTGTTTTTTACCAGCCGGACAATTTCCTGCACCGCTTCCTCAGGATCTTCTTTTTCTATATAGAAGAAATCCGTATTTTTTCCATTGGAAATATCCGGAAATTTTCCTTCGTTAATCGCATGAGCATTCATGATGATCCTGCTGCTCTGTGCCTGTCTAAAAATCCGGGTTAGACGAACCACCGGAAATACACCGGAATCAATAATGTCACGCAATACATTACCTGCGCCAACAGATGGGAGCTGATCGATATCTCCCACCAGTATCAGACGCATCCCCTCCGGAATTGCTTTGAGCAGCGCGTTCATCAGTATCATATCGATCATAGAACATTCATCAATGATCAGCACATCTCCATCCAGAGGATTATCCTCATTTTTCTGATATCCCTCCGGCGGTTTACACTCCAACAGACGGTGAATTGTCTTTGCCTCTAATCCGGTTGCTTCTGTCATACGCTTGGCGGCACGACCTGTAGGTGCTGCCAGCAGGATTTTTAATCCAAACGAACGGTAAGCGGCGATAATTCCCTGCGTTGTCGTGGTTTTACCGGTTCCCGGTCCACCGGTCAGCACCATGACTTTGGAAACGGCTGCTTTTCGAATGGCATCTGCCTGAATCTCATCATATTCCATATGTACTTTTTCCTGAATTTTACTGACATCAATGGACAGGCTTTCGTTTCCGGTCTTCTGACGGGCATCCATCAATGCTTGCCAGAGCCGGTCCGCTGCCGGTGCCTGTGCCAGACGCTTCAATTTACCTGCCACACCTGCTTCCGCATAATAAAATGCCGGCAGATAAATAGCTTTCATTTCTGCCTGATCTGTTTTATAGTCTACCGTTTCACAGATCAGGTCCTTGTCCGCGATCATCTGATCCAGCGTCATTACGATACTGGATTCTTCCGCTTCCAGCAATTCTGCTGCCTTCGCGATCAACTGCTCCTGATAAGCAAACACATGTCCCTCATCTGCCAGATTACTGAGTGTATACATAATACCACTGCGCAACCGGACATAAGCCTCCTTCGCAAAACCAAGTTTCTGTGCAATTCCATCCGCTGTCTTAAATCCAATCCCCCAGATATCATCTGCCATCTGGAACGGATTTTCTTTCATTTTATCCAGACTTTCATTTCCGTACTGACGGTAAATTTTTGCTGCAAACGAGGTACTGACGCCATGATCCTGCAAAAAAAGCATAACATTTTTGATTTCTTTCTGCCGTTCCCAACTATCCCGGATCATTTTTATCCGCTTCTTCCCAATACCGTCCACTTCCTGCAGCCGGGAAATATCTGTCTCAATCACTTCCAGCGTTTCTATGCCAAACTGTGCTACGATCTTTTTCGCATATTTCGGTCCAACACCTTTGATCAGACCGGAACCGAGATATTTTTCAATACCAAATACTGTGGCCGGAAGCGTTTCTTCCCAGCTCTCTGCTGCAAACTGTCTGCCGTAACGACTGTCCACTTTCCAATTTCCATAAATCAGCAATACAGAACCAACATTCACATCCAGCAGACTTCCGATGACCGTCACAAGTTCTTTGTAACTTTTTACGGCACATTTGAGGACCGTGTAGCCATTTTCCGGATTTTGATAAGTAATGCGTTCCACCACACCCCGGATTTTTACTGTAAAATGCTGAGGGCGCTGCTGAACCTCTATGCCTTGCGATGCCTTTTTTCTGGCTTCCTCCACACGTTTCTGATGTGCCTCACGCATCTCCGCCACCATGCACTCATACACTTTTTGGTTCATGTAACAGTCATTCAGTGCCCGATGTGCACCTTCTGATGAAATACCATAATGCTCCGCCAGATCCACCAGACGATGATGCTCCATCTTCGGCAAATGCTTTCGCGCCACCTGCAGCGTATCCACATAATTATTCTGCGGAATTTCGCCAAAATACTGCTCGGCGTCACGCCATATAAACTTCATGTCAAACCGTGCAATATTGTGTCCCACCAGAACAAGACCTTCCGTAAAATCCAGAAACTCTGCCAGAACATGCGAAAACGCCGGTGCCTCCGCAACCATCGCATTTGTGATTCCATTCACTTTCGTCGCTCCAAATGGAATCTTGCGGCCCGGGTTCACCAGCGTATTAAATTCATCCACAACTTCGCCACCTTTCACCTTCAGCGCTGAAATCTCAATCACTTCATCATAGTTCGGTGAGATTCCAGTCGTCTCAAGGTCAAAGATGACATAGTTTGGTGTGTATTTATTGATCAGAGTTCCTTTCTTGGTCATAAATGTTAATATCTCAACTTTCTTAAATTTATATCCCTTATCTGCTGCATATTATTTTTATCTTATCACACTCATATTTAAAGCACAATCTTCCCCAAAACTAAATACAGAAATCGGGTCATCTTTTCCTGGCAGGCGATTGTTAGCCGCCGGGACAAGATGACCCGATTTCGTACGTCCTATA
>NZ_CAKRAS010000100.1 GCF_934295145.1 uncultured Eubacterium sp.
ACACCGATCGCCCTTACAAATACGTTAAATGTCGGAAAGGTTTGGGATGCACTTGTCGGTATCGTGATCGAACAGTGTCAGAACGATGGACTGGAGCCTATGAGCATCAATCCTGTCGTTGGCGAGTGCAATGATTGCCGGATCAACCAGATCCAGAAACGTGCAGTTGGTGAAAAAGAAGTGCGACAGGCTTTTACGGCTGCAGCCGAGGAGTTCGAAGAAGGGGATGTAGGCGCTGGTGCCGGTACCATCTGCTACGGCATGAAGGGTGGAATCGGATCTGCATCCCGCGTAATCTGCATTGGTGAAAAGGAATACACTATCGGCGTTCTGGTTCAGTCAAACTTTGGTGCAACCGAAGATTTTGTACTGAACGGAGAAGCTGTCGGTCCAAAAATTCTGGAATGGAAGCAAGAAAAAAATGATATGGCTGCATCTGAAGAAGACAAAGGCTCCATCATGAGCATTCTGGCTACTGATCTCCCATTGACAAGCCGTCAGCTCAAACGGATTTTGAAAAGAACGGGGGTTGGCATTGCACGAACCGGCGGTTATACAGGACATGGAAGCGGAGAAGTCATGATTGGCTTTACAACAGCAAACCGGATTCCGTCTGGTTGCGGGGAGGAACTGCTTCAGCTATCAGCAATTCCTGAGGATGTGATCAACCAAGCTTTTCTCGCTGCAGCAGAAGCCGAACAGGAAGCAATCTTAAATTCCATGACGGCTGCAAAACAGACACGCGGAAGAGAGGGCGAACTGTATTACAGCCTTGCAGAATATCTTAACGACAGGAAATCCGAAACCTGAAACCAGACTTGAAGCACCATTTCCGGCATATCACCGGTTCTGGTGCTTCTTTCTTTTGACATCCTTCACACCCTCTGGTTTTCAGAGACATTATTCTAAAAGAGCACTTGGGAAGCATTTTTTTATGCTTCCCAAGTGCTCCTTCACTATACCTTTTACTTATTATTCTTTTTAATGACAGCTGTGACTTCCACATCCATGCATGCCACATATATGTCCTTCCCCGTGATTGTGCTCGTGGTGAGAACACTTAACATCTGCATTATAATCAAGTGTTCCTTTCATAAAAGCTTCTACCGCTTCATCCGCATTTCCGGAAACGCCTCCGAAAAGCTTAATGCCTGCTGCAGCTAATGCTGTCTGTGCTCCGCCTCCAATTCCGCCACAGATTAAAACATCTGCATTCAATGCGTTAAGAACGCCCGCCAACGCACCATGTCCGTTTCCATTCGTATCTACTACTTCTGAATGTACTACTTTTCCTTCCTCTACATCATAAATCTTAAATGTTTCTGTGTGTCCAAAATGCTGAAAAATCTGTCCATTTTCATATGTTACTGCTACTCTCATTGTACATTCTCCTTTTTTTGCTGCATATTTTTGATAAATTTCCTGCTTGTAACATCCTCCAAGGTTACAGTTACTGCTCTGGCCATTGCAGATTCTGAAATCTCCACCCTCGATTCTGAGTGGATATCCATCAATAAGTGCATCTGCTATTTTCTTCCTGGCAATCTCGTAAATTCGCTGGACTGTTGTTCTTGCAATCTGCATGGATACAGCACACTGCTCCTGACTATAACCTTTTTTGTCCAAAAGACGGATTGTCTCGTACTCATCTACGCTCAGAACGATCGGTGTTTTTTTCTCATTATCATCTGATGGCAGAAATTCTAAAACATTTGGAAAATGGCAGACTTTTCTGCATTTTACTGGTCTCGGCATAAACTGCTCCCTTCTTGCTTTTCTTACATACTAGCGCAATTAAGGGCATATGTCAATAACATTATTGACATATGCCCTTTTAAAGTTTTTATTTTAAAATTCAGCAAATTTCCTGATCTTGTCCGATTCGTCCAGAATACTTCTTTATACCCCCAGTATCTCACCCAGTTTTTCAAACACCGCATCCGCATACATCTGCTTGATTGCATGCCTGCTCATATTTGCAACTTCTGCCCGCAGTTCAAAAATATGTGCTTTACCTTCCATATAAATGCAAAAATATACCTCGCCCTGTACACTATCTGCATTGTTCGGATCTATGTTTCCGGTTGTGCCGGTGATACCAATAGCAATATCTGTATGAAGTTTTTTCTGTGCAGTTTTTGCCATCGCTTCTGCACATTGTCGCGAATAAACACCATATTGCTCAATTATTTTTTCATCCACACCGATCTGGATCTTTGTTTCATTTAAATAAGTTACAAATCCACCTGGGAAAATCGCAGATGCCCCCTCCGTGTCTGTAATCATAGAAGCAATCAAACCGGAAGTACAGCTTTCCATTGTAGAAATCGTTGTATGTGTATTTATCAAATATTTTATAATGTCTTCTACCTGTATTTTTTTCTTTTCCATCTTAATCTCCTTTACACATATGATTTATTTTCCCTTATTTATGAATAAAATACAAGCGCTATCTCTGCCATTTTCTCACAAAAAGCAAAAATCTCTCTGATATCTGCCGTCTTTCATGCAAGAATACTCAGAGAGATTTTATATTTCAGATATGAGATAACTTCCACCTCTATCGGTGGTGAGCAACAAGATTTTATCAGTGCTGGGATTCAATCATACAAATGGATTATCATTTCACAATACACAAATCCATTTGTATGTTTTTTATATATTGTACTCTGGTACAACTGTTTTTTCTTCAAAGAAGTAATCAAAGATTTTCTTTTTGTAATGAGCAAAATCAACGCTTCCACGGTCACGATATTTACCAAGTTCTACTTTGATCACATCCTTGATACGACCCGGTCTTGCAGACATTACAACGATACGGTCTGCCAAAAATACAGCTTCTTCAATATCATGTGTAACCATGATCATTGTATTGTGGAAACGCTCACGGATTTTCAGTAATTCTTCCTGTAACTCAATCTTGGTCAATGCGTCTAATGCGCCAAACGGCTCATCAAGAAGCAGAATTTCCGGCTGGCTTACGAGTGATCTTGCAATAGCTGCACGCTGTGACATACCACCTGAAAGCTGACTTGGATATGCTTTTTTGAATTCACTTAATTTTACCAGTTCCAAATACTGATCTGAGAGTTTTGTTTTTTCCTCTTTACTCAGACCTTTTAATCCAAGCTGTACATTTTTTTCAATGCTCATCCACGGAAACAGACGGTGCTCCTGAAAAATCATGCCACGATCCATTCCCGGACCATTGACTTCTTTTCCGTCTGCTGTAACGATTCCAGTGTCATTTTTTTCAAGACCTGCAATGATTTTTAACAGTGTACTCTTTCCACAACCACTGTGTCCGACAATTGCAATAAACTCGCCTTCCTGAATTTCAAGGTTGATATCTTTTAATACATCCACTTTCTGTCCATCGACAGTAAAGTTTTTATTTACGTTCTGAATTGATAATGTCTTTCCCATTTGTGCTTACCTGCCTTTTTCCCAAGGTGTGCATAGTTTTCCGATCAGTGAAATTGCAAGATCCATGATCACACCAACAACTGCAATGGCAATGATTCCTGCAAATACTACCGGATACTGCATCAGGCTTCGTGCATCATTGATACGGAAACCGATACCGGAAGTAGCTGCGATCATTTCTGCGCCGACTACTGCCATCCAGGATACGCTAAGTCCCAGCTTTAATCCAACAAAAATAGATGGAAGTGCAGACGGCAGATAGATTTTTGTAAACTGCTGCCAACTATTTAAATGATACATTTTTCCAACTTCGATCAGTTTCGGATCGGTACGTTCAATACCACTGACAGTATTTACCAGAACCGGAAAATATGCTGCCAGAAAGATAACGGCTACTTTGGATTGCTCGCCGATTCCAAACCAGATAATCAGGATAGGAACCCATGCGATCATTGGGATCTGACGGATAGCAGTAAATGTCAGCATAAAAAATCGGTTTGCAAATTTGTTCATTCCCATGAGCACGCCAAGAAGAATACCTACAACAACTGCCAGTGCATAACCTTTTGCGATACGGCTTAAGCTGATACCGATATCACTCGGTAATGTACCGTTTGAAATCTGTTCTTTCAAGGTTTCAAGCACGGTGCTGATTTTAGGTAAGATCAGCGTTGACATCGCACCAGTCGATGTGGCAAAATGCCACGCCAGTACAATGATGACCGGTAATATGATCATGTTGATAAAAATCAACAGTTTTTGTATAAATACATTATTTCCTTTGTACATGCTCACGCGGCCTCCTTACTGTTTACTGTGCGCTTTCCTGATACTCCTGCACTGCTTTTTCAAGATAAGAGGAGTCTATCCAGGAATCAAAATCTACCTGATTGGTGATAATATTGTTGTCAAGTTCAAACTGTTCAATACTTTTTAAAGAAGAAATATATCTGTCATCCAGACTGACCGGATATCCAAGCTCCAGATCTGATACAGCTACAGATTTTACCTGTTCTAAAGTTCTTCCACTCTTCTCAGCTGATAACTCATAGAATGCATCCGGATTCGATACGATATCTTCTTTTGCTTTCAACATTGCTTTAATGATTGCAACTGTAACATCTGAATTTTCACTGACATAATCACTTCTACCTGTCAATACACTTGGCTCATAGAAAACATCCGGATCTGCCTCTACACCTTTGTGTAAAATACTTGCCTTTCCCTGTTCTACCAGTGAATCTGCCTGTCCATATGTGACAACTGCCGCATCTACAGCTCCAGTGGAAAGACTGGATAATCCTTCCGGAATCGTACTGTTGACAAGCTGCACATCATCTGCTGTCAATCCTGCTTCCTCCAGAACTTTCAATACATACATTTGTGGTGTTGCACCACGTTGGTAGGAAATTGTTTTTCCTTTCAAATCCTGTAAGGAAGTGATGCCGGAATCAGCACTGACTGCAAGCTGCCAAACGGAGCCAAAGCTTGTCACGGTCAGTAATTTCGTATCAATCCCGTTTGATTTTGCCATGATTCCCGCAAACCCCGCATAATATGCGTAATCCAGGTCTCCGGATACTAATGCCTCATGAATCGCCGGTGCTGCTCCTGTAAACGGAATCAGGTCTGCATCATAGCCTAATGGATTCAGATATTCATCCAGATATCCTTTTTCCTCTGCTACTGCCAGTGCTCCCTCTGCCCATTCGTATCCGGCACTTGGGAAACCAATGTT
>NZ_CAKRAS010000101.1 GCF_934295145.1 uncultured Eubacterium sp.
AAGTATTACATCAATATGGCTGCAAATATCATTTGGTAACAGGTTATGGAATGTGTGAGTTAGGGGCAACAGCAACCTCAACGTCAATGAAGTGGTACAAACCTGGATCAGCTGGATATCCAATAAAGGGTGTTACAGTAGCTGCGTTTAATGGTGAAAGTAATAAAGAATGTAAATACAATCAGCGTGGAGAGATCAGAATTTTAACACCAGCCAGAATGAAAGAGTATTATAAGAGACCCGATGCAACTAAAGAATTCTTTTGGAGAGATCCAGATGGGAATGAATGGGGATGTACGGGTGATGTAGGATATGTAGATCCGGATGGATTCCTTTTTGTGGAAGGAAGAGCAACTGATTATTTTACTACAAAATCGGGTGAGAAAATTTACAATTTTGATATTGAAAATGTAATCCTTAAAGTGGATGGCGTTTATCAATGTGAGGTTGTAGGAAGAAAACAACCTGACGGTTATGAAGAAGCATTTGCATTTATTATCTTTTCAGAAAAAGTGAATAAAGATAAAGTTCTAAGTGAAGTTCAACGAATATGTAAAAAAAGGTTAAAAACAGAACAGATACCTGTTGAATTCAGAGTACTGGATAGATTTCCGGTTAAACCATCTGGTAAAAGGGATATGGAAAAATTGATTCAGATTGCTTCTGAAAGTTAAACTGAAAATATTTTGAAAAATTAGAATAGAGCGATTTTAAAGGATATATGCATCATATCTGGAAAAACAGATGTAAAAGCTCTGGAAGAGTTGTAAAAATACTGAAAAAAGACAGAAGAAGGATTATAAGAATTATGACGGAAGAACAACGAATCGAACGAATTGTACAAGAATTAGGTGATACTGTAACAGGAATGACAGATTTCTGTGGAGAAAAACAACCATCATTTTTGTTCAGATTCATGGTGAGAATGATGCGTCCACTACTTTCCTGCGAACCGGACAAGATGATTTCTAAAGGTAGTATTCGTATCAGAAAGATGCTTCATCCGTTTCTGTTGAAGATTTTGCCGGCATTTTTAGAGTACAGGCAAGTGATTGAAAGAACAATTGAAACACCTTCGGAGCCGGTAATATGGTGCCCAAATCACAGTTTTAAGGACGATGTTGCTGCGTCTATAGGTGCAGTACGGCATGCTTATATCCTGTTTGGAAGTTTCCCGATGTTTTTCAATACCTTTGATGGAATAGGAGCCTATATTAATGGCGTAGTAATGTGTAACCGTAAAGTAAGAAAAAGTAAATTAGCAGCTCAGGAGACAGCCAGACGGCTTTTGGATATGGGGATGGATATGCTGATATTTCCAGAAGGTGTGTGGAATAAAACTCCAGACAAACTGATATTGGATGTTTGGCCTGGTGCATATCGACTTTCAAAAGAAAGTGGCTGTAAAATTGTTCCGGTCATTCATTATCTTGCAGATCCGCATAAAAAGTATGCTGGTAATGTAATTCATACGGTTATTGCTGATCCAATCAGTATGGAGGGACTTAGTGAGCAGGAAGGATTGACCTTACTACGTGACACTATGGCAACATGGTATTTCTATTTGATGGAAAAATATGGACATTCCACTCGCGAAGAATTATTGGAAGGTTTTGAAACTGCTTCGGATATGTGGGAAAACTATATAGAAATGCACACAGGGTGTGTGAAATACTATGATAAAGAAATTGAACTCTGCGCTGACTATCGTTCGAAGAAAAATATTTGTCCTGAAGATGTGTGGCAGAGTGTGGCTGACATTCAAAATATTCAAATCAGCAATGCAACTTATGTACAATATGCCCGCGAACTTGTTGCAAGGGAAAAACGCCAGGATTTTCAAAGAAGATTTTAAGATATAGAAAAAGAGAAAACAGATGAAACATTATAAAAATTTATTTATCAACCAACTGAATACAAAAGATGTAGACCATTTTACCACTGACACTGGTCTTTTCCTGAGGCGAAAGACAAACGGAGCTTTTCGTAAACTATGCAATATTTTTACAAATGCAACGATTATAAGGGAAGATACACCAGATTATGCCAGTGATGAAGAGTATTACGGAAATCTGAAACAGGATAGAATACCATTAGCGCATTACCCACTGTCAACGAAAAAGAATGCCAACAATATTGTTGTCGAGCGTTATCCGAACCTAGACAAAGATGAAAGTTATATTTTTGTGGGAACTCATGTCTGTCCGGAAGATATTGAAACCATGTTAAATGTTATCGACAGAAATGCATATCTGATATTAGGTTCGGTAGAAACTTTAAGATACAATCCTGAGGCGTATTTATCCTGGATGAATGGCATGATTGTATTTGACATTCTGAATCCGGAGGAAAGAAGTGTGCTTCCGGCAAAAATGGAGAGAGTATTGCAGAAACAAAGCATTCTGATATTTCCGGAGGGTTCGCACAATTATGATTTAAACAGATTGATAAAACCACTCTATGACGGTCCGGTGAATTTGGCATTAAAGACCGGAAAAAAGATTGTTCCGGTTGCCCTGGTAAAAGATTATGAGAATAACGTGGCATATCTGGATGTCGGGAATCCGATAGATGTAAGAAATCTTGATTTGAACATACAGGATTATTATCCGGGAAAAGAAGAGAGTGAAAAATACCGGATAAAATCCATGAGCAGCTATGTACGGGATCAGATGGCAACAGCAGTCTATCATATGATGGAACGTCATATTGTTCCGATGAAAAGAAATGAATATGGAGATATTGGACAGCATTTTGTGGATTTTTATGTGGCAGATACATTTCGTAAGCTGAATTGGAAACACGATGTATTTGAAGCAGAATATCTGACCAAGAAAACGGACGAAGAGCGAGAATATGAAGCAGCCGTGAGATTATTGAGCAGCTTGTGCTTAAAGAAAAATGTCCTAAAGGAAACCAGCCTGAACAGCAGGGAATATATCCAGAAGGAATTGGATCTCGACAAGAAAAATGTAGCAGAGAATTTGAGACGATATTTTTATGAAAAAGTAGTTTGACAAAGGAGAATGAGAGAAATATGATTTCACAGACAGAGCATGAGTTGACGGGAGTTCCGTCCGTAGATAAGCCGTGGCTGAAATATTACAGTGAAGAAGCAATTCAGGAAAAGCTTCCAGAATGTACAATGTATGATTTGATATACCAGGAAAATCAATTAAACTTAAGTCATACAGCGCTGAATTATTTTGGAAAAAAGATTAGTTATAAACTTTTTTTTGAAAAAGTAAATGAATTTGCAAAAGCATTTCAAGCTTGCGGAATAAAAAAAGAGGATGTTGTTACGATTATGTCACTTCATACTCCGGAGACAATTTACAGTATATATGCTTTAAACCAACTTGGAGCAATTGTAAATTTGATTTATTTGACATTGAATGCAGAAGAGATATTAAAGCAAACAGACGAAGTGAGTTCTAAAATGTTTTTATATCTTGAGAACGTTCAAGATAAAGTAAAAGAGATTAAATCCAAAATGAAAGCAGAACAAATTATATGTCTCCCAATTTGGAATTCCATGCCATTTCCATTAAAACAGATTGTAAAACACAAAAGCTGCCGAGACAACAGTCTGGATGAGTTTCTAAAAAAAGGGTCAAAGGAAATAGTTCTTAAAAAAGAAAGATATCAGCCGAATATGCCTGCAGTTATTGTGTATACAAGTGGCACTACAGGTGAACCGAAAGGGGTATTGCATACGAATGATAGCTTAAATGCAGTGGCTTTTCAGTATAAATTAGCAGATATGGGATTAACGACAAATTCGCGAGTATTAAATGCAATTCCGCCATTCTTAGGATTTGGAATTACTGTTGGAATTCATACACAACTTGTTTTGGGATTGGAGGGGATTCTACAGATTGACCCGAATGCAGATGCTGTTGCTAAAGCTATGATGAAAAAGAAGCCAGAACATATGATTATAGGACCAGCTTTTATTTCTGCGATTATGAAATCATGTAAAGGCAATATGAGATGGTTAAAAACATTAGCTGGTGGCGGTGGCGCAATTTCTGATGAAGAAGAAAAAAAGCTGAATGAGATTCTTGCCAAGTGTCATGCTACAGTGGAGTATACAGTAGGATATGGAATGACAGAATTAGGAGCAACAGTTTGTACCAATATGAATCGGTGTAATCAGTCAGGTTCTTTAGGAATTCCGCTTCCAAAGGTAAATGTGAAAATCATCAATCCGGAAACTGAAGAAGAACTAGGCTATGGAGAAAAGGGAGAAATCTGCTTTTCATCACCTAGTATAATGCAGGAATATGTGAAAGATATAAAAGAGACAGAAAAAGCAATCTGGATTAAAAATGGAGAGAAGTGGATTCATACAGGTGATTTGGGCTATGTAGAAAAAGATGGATTCCTATATTTTGCAGGAAGAATAAAAAGAATATATATCACCAGAGGAGCAGATGGAATTGTTTATAAATTATTTCCAGACCGAATTGAGAATGTATTAAAAAAATGTAAAGGGATAAATCAGGCAGCAGTGAATGTAGTTGAAGATGAAAAAAGAGTTCATGTTGCCAGAGCATATATAGTAGTTGATGACAGCTATGAGTGTTATAGTGATCAAATTGAAAAAGTGTTACAAGAAGAATTACCAGAGTATGCAGTTCCTGAAAGAATCAATATAATTAAGAATATGCCAGTAACTGAGGGTGGGAAAATTGATTATAGAAAACTGAAAAATTATGAAAAGTAAGAGCAAGAAAAATTTTGTTTGACTTTTTGAAAAAGAGGCAATATAATTACAAGAAACGAGTAGCAAGTAAGCGTAAATCCAGTTTACCGGCTACTCGTTTTTTATTTTGCAAAAAGTAAATATCGCCAAGAAAAAGTGTGTAGCGTGTCAGCGTAAGTCCAGCTTATATGACAGGGTACGCACTTTTTTTGTGACAAAAAGAAAGGAGTTAAAACGAAATGGCGGAAAGCAACAAGATGAAGGAGATGCCGGTGAATAAGCTGATGGTTCAGATGGGAATCCCGATGATCTTATCCATGGCATTGCAGGCAGTCTATAACATTGTAGACAGTGCGTTTGTAGGAAATATGAGAGTAGGCAG
>NZ_CAKRAS010000102.1 GCF_934295145.1 uncultured Eubacterium sp.
AAAAGTCCGATATGTTGTTTTAACAACATACAGGGCTTTTCTTTTTGGTTATAATAGCATCAGTATTTCGATAAGAAATCCTTTACAATTTTTTAAACTGATTCAGATTATCTTGCAAATACGGATTAAAAAATATTCCACTCTAAACTATATTTACAGCAAAGGAGAATTTTTATTATGGAACAGAAAATGTTTTGCTACCAGTGTGAACAAACCGCCGGATGTACCGGTTGTACAGGCGCTGCAGGTGTCTGTGGAAAAGATGCAGCAGTCGCTGCCTTACAGGATGAACTGACCGGCGCTCTGATCGGTCTGGCAAAAGCCTGTGGAAATAACCCGAAAACAGAAAACACCGACCGCATAATCATTGAAGGATTATTTACAACTGTCACAAATGTGAATTTTAACACAGAAACATTAACTGCTATGATTCAGACAGTAAATAAAGAAAAGACAAAAGTTGTACCAAACTGCAGCAGCTGTATGTCTCCATGTGGAAATACGTCCAACTATGATATGAAAAATCTGTGGAACGAACCGGATGAAGACATTCGTTCCCTGAAATCTCTGATTTTATTTGGTATCCGCGGTATGGCTGCTTACGCTTATCACGCAATGATCCTTGGCTATACAGACGAAACCGTCAACAGTTTCTTTTACAAGGCCCTGTCCTTTATCAGTTACGATCTGGAAATGGAGCATCTGCTTCCGGTCGTTCTGGAAGTGGGCGAGGTGAACTTAAAATGTATGGCGCTTCTGGATCAGGCAAACACCACGACTTATGGTACACCCGTGCCAACAAAAGTATCGCTTACCATTGAAAAAGGCCCGTTTATCGTTGTCACAGGACATGATCTCAAGGATCTGGAGCTTCTTCTGGAACAGACGAAAGACAAAGGAATCAACATTTATACACATGGAGAAATGCTTCCAGCCCACGCTTATCCGGAATTAAAGAAATATCCGCATCTGAAAGGAAACTTTGGTACTGCATGGCAGAATCAGCAGAAAGAGTTTGACCATATTCCGGGAGCGGTTTTATTCACAACTAATTGTCTGATGCCGGTAAAACCAAGTTATGCCGACCGCGTATTTACAACAGAAGTCGTATCTTATCCGGAGATGGTTCATATTGACGAAAAGAAAGATTTTACACCAGTGATCGAAAAAGCTCTGGAACTGGGCGGATATGATATGAATCAGGAAAAAACAGGCATTAACGGTGGTCATTTTGTTATGACCGGATTCGGACACGGAACCGTATTAAGTGTTGCAGATACGGTCATAGATGCCGTAAAATCCGGTGCGATCAGCCACTTTTTCTTAGTGGGAGGATGCGATGGTGCAAGAGCCGGAAGAAATTATTATACAGAGTTTGTAAAACAGACACCGGGAGATTCCATTATTCTGACGTTGGCCTGTGGAAAATACCGTTTTAACGATCTTGATCTTGGTGAAATCGGTGGATTGCCACGAATTATGGATATGGGACAGTGTAATGATGCGTACAGTGCCATTCAAGTTGCAGTTGCACTGGCAGAAGCATTCCAGTGTGATGTAAATGAACTTCCTCTGTCTATGGTACTTTCATGGTATGAACAGAAAGCCGTATGTATTTTGCTTACTTTATTATATCTTGGAATTAAGAACATTTATCTTGGTCCAACACTTCCGGCATTTATTTCGCCGAATGTGCTGAATTATCTGGTAGAAAATTATAATATTGCACCAATCAGTACACCGGAAGATGATTTGAAAAAGATTTTGGGATAAAATATTCTAATTCTGATTGTATGTAGTCGGATAACTTTAATTATTCGACTACTTGTTTGCTTCTGCATATTTAATATTCCCATTTTCTTATATATGTAAATATGAAATTGTAAAAAACGAACATGGATTTTTAGTGAGTCGGAAGATTAAATAATCAACGAATTACCAGATGTTGGAACGATAGATAATGTTTTTATATTTATATATATTAACAAGAGTTAGCAAGAATTCTCCTTCCTCTACAGGTGGGAGATAAATTGCAGAAAAAGAAAAAAATCTGTGATTTAAGTGGTTGGAGCATGTCACAAAGTATGATATAATTTCTATCATCTAATGTAGTCGGATAATTCTATTTATCCGACGATATTTTAAAAATAGAAATTTTATGGAGAAATCAAAAACATGCCAAAATATAAAGAAGAGCAAGAGAGCAGATATACCGCACGAACAGTGGCCATTTTAGCAGAGTTACCAGAATTTTGTACTGTATTTTATGATAAAAACCAAACTACATTTTTACCTAAAACACAATATGATTACATGCGAGCCATGCGGACTTTTTTAACGTATCTGCAACAGTCACAACCATATTTTTATAATCATGAACTTGCAAACTATACACTGGACGATTTGAACCATCTGACCGTCAAAGATGCTAATGAGTTTATCGTATGGTTACAGCAAACGATGTCAGTTTCATCCGTAAAAACCCGTATTTCCTGTATTTCATCCATTTTTACCTTTTTTGCTAAAAGTGGACAGTTAATGGGAAATCCATTTCTTTTTGCAAATCGCCCGGTTAAAGATGGCAATGCACATAATGAGATAAAGAATACAACTAAAGAACATTCAGTGAATATAACTGAAAAAGGTGAAAAACATAATTTTACAAAAAAGAATGTTGATACAGACATAAATACAAATATAAATGTAAACACAAATAGAAATCAAACATTGTCAGCAAAGAAAAAACAATTTGATGATCAATATGGATTACGTGACGAAATTATTTTCCAAATTTTAAAAGAAACTGAAATTCGAATTTCTGAACTGGCTGAATTAAATATACAAGATTTTGATTTGAGGAATCAAAGATTTTATGTGTACAGAACCAAACAGCGATCTACATGGATTACAATGTCTGAAACATTAACAGATTTGATTGAGAGATATCTGGAAGAGCGATCAGCATATTCATTTGAAAAAGATACTGAAGCAATGTTTTTGGTCACAATTGGTTCTTATAGAGGTTCAAGACTTGGTATTCGCTCAATAGAGCGTATCGTTTCAACTATTCGCAAAAGGCAGCTTTAACGAATAGTTGCGACGATATAGAACAGTTAGAACAAATAATTGAATTTTGTCAATTTAGGTTAAAACTGTAATATTTTTTAGATAAAGCCTGTAAAATAACATACTAATGACAATACATTTGCTTATACTGCTTATAAATTTTAGGTTTAAACGTGTAAGAAGTTGTCAATTTTAGGTTTGAACTGTAAAAAGTTGAAATTATTTTAGGTTTAAATCTGTAAGAAGTTGTCGATTTTAGGTTCAAAGTGTAAAAAGTCGATGCCTTATTTATTTTTCAATATTTTATACTTTTAACCTAAATTGACAAAAATTACGTTACCGGTTTTTATCCTCTGTTAATTATTTTTATTCGTTAATGTTCCCACATATTCTCCATTATTATATACAAATGGACCGGCTTCTCCCTCTTCTCCGAAATACTCCGGTCTCAGTGAAAGAATATGAAGCAATTCATCCATATTATGCACCTTTGTTGCCTGATACGGTTGTTCAAATGCAATTTTTTCTACAAATAAATAATATTCACTGCATTTTATTAATAAACCAGTATGTCCTACGAAAATAACATCAGAATCCGGATCATATATTGCAATACTAAGCAGCGAGATCCTGTCACTATCTATTTGAAATCCACAATGCTTCCAGTTATCAGAAAATGTTGTTTCCGGATGTTTCTCATCAATAACATGCTTTTCCCCATATAGTGTAGTAAACATGTTTATCTTCTGTTTTATTATTTTATATCTGTCTGCATTATCTATTGCTTCCGTATCGAACATCAAATACGTACCATCATAGTCAGCTTCTGTTGATTCCGCGTGAAGCAGCCCATCCAGCAGAAGAAAGGCTGTCATTCTGCAATCGGTGTCTGAATAGTCATGATTTTTTTCCCAACCATCCATACATTTACCGGTATCAGTATGCATTTTTTCAGGGTCTGACCAGCTATCTTTTAACTTTGCATTCTTTCCGGCAGAATCTGCGAAATCAGTCACCCATTCTTGAAATGTATCTACATGTGAAGCTCCCGCAGAACTGAGTTCTTTGCAAATCTCTGTAATAGTATTGTTTCCTCCCATATAAGTTGCTGTTGGCAGTTTCTCTTTTTTTTCTGCACATCCACTCAGCATCATACATAAAAGAATAATAAAAACCGATAATTTAATTGCTACTATTATTTTACTTTGTCTTTTCAACAGATATTACCTCTCCTTCAAATGAATCAACTTCAGAAATTATTCCTATATATTTTACAATCACGGTATCTCCGTTGCAGACACTCTCTAATCCATCTGGCTTTTCATTTTCTTCAAAGGTAAAACTATATGGTGTATTCTCATCGTCTATAATAACAAATTGAAAATCCCTAATCTCATCGATTGTTCCTGTAAGCTCCTTTTCTTTTTTTACGCCTTCCTGCTTAGACTCTTCAGTAACACTTGTTGCGACATTATCGTGATTTGTCTCTTTACTTGTACAGCCTCCAATCCATCCGATACAAAACACCATGCCAATTATGATCGTAATTAGTTTTTTCTTCATTACAATACCTCATCTTCTTATTATTAGTACTCGCATGTACTTTTTCAGAGTATATTACTCTTTATACCATGTAAATAGAATATCAAAAAAATTAAAAAAATATTTATTTTTTGTTGTAAATACTATGCCTATATGCTTTTGTGATACCAGGACGGATAAATCGCTAACAATAGCATGCAAAAGTCTCCGTCTGAGAAAAACACACAAAAGATACGGAACATCAGTTCTCTTTTTGACTATAATACAGCTAATAAAAGTGACAGAAGTTTTTTATCTCCTGCCACTTTTATTAGCTGTATTTTCATATGTGCCCTATAAAATAGGAAAACTACAAATACAAGGCTTTTCGGAGCCTACAACACCCAACAAAATAAAA
>NZ_CAKRAS010000103.1 GCF_934295145.1 uncultured Eubacterium sp.
GGGGGCAGACAATGAAAAATAGAAGTATGCAAAGAACAGACGGAAAAATATCTTTGTGGGAAAAATTCAGTTACAGTGGCGGGGATGTGGCCAGTTGCATCACGTTTGGCGCAGTCAGTTCTTACCTTTCCTATTATTATACAGATATCGCAGGAATTTCCATTGCGGCTATAGGTTTGATCCTAGGAATCACCAGGCTGATCGAGGCGCTGGTAAATTTTATGACAGGTGTGGCTATTGACGGATGTCATTTTAAACGGGGGAAAGTGAAGCCATTTATGTACGCCACAACGATTCCATTGATGGTGATGTTTGTATTGATCTTTTGTGTGCCGGATCTGAGTAGCCGTGGGAAAATAGTATTTGCATTTTTTACATACCTTTCATTCTGCGTGTTGTATGCCATCAATAATACCGGATACGGTACATTACTTTCACTGATTACCTGCGATGTCAGGGAACGCAGGCTGCTGAACAGTTTCAAAGTATTTGGAAGCAGTATGGGAAATATTCTGGTCAGTTTTCTGACGCTTCCACTGGTGGCTCTGTGCGGCGTGCAGGGACGTTTTAGTTTTGCGCCCGTGGCGCTGATTTACGGAATTGTCAGCCTGATTTTTCTCGGAAACTGCACAATTTCCTGTAAGGAGCGTGTGAAATCGGCGGAGACAGAGCGCATGAATTTGAAAGAATCCCTGCGTTGTGCGGTAAAAAGCCGTTCCTGGATTCTGCTTTGTGTGATCGGAGCCTGCGTGATGGTTGTCATGATCCTGCAGAATCAGAGCATTATTTATTATGCAAAATATGTGCTGTTTGATGAAAAAATGGCAACGGTACTGTTGACGATTTATACGGCCACGCAGCTGCTGGCAGCATTATTTATGGAAAAAGCGTTGACTCGGCTCGGAAACAGAAACTGTATGTTGTTTGGATTTGGAGTGTTTCTGGTGTTGACGGTGGTTATGTTTGCATGCAGAAAAAATTTGATTTTATTCTGTATTTTTATGCTGTTGGCGGGACTTGGAAAAAGTATGGCAACCAGTCCGTGTTATGCCATCTGTGCAGACACAGTGGATGAAGTAGAGTCCTTAACAGGCAAGCGCCCGCAGGGTGTGATGATGTCCTTTATGATGTGCACGATGAAGGCAGGCACAGCCATTGCCGGCGTGGTATTTTCGGCGGTGCTTCATGCAGGACATTATGCGGCAGAGGCAGCGCAGCAAAGTCCGGAGGCAATTCGTGCGATTTATATGAATCTGTTCTGGCTTCCAATGCTGATTGTGGCAGGATGCATGGTTCTGGCCTTTTTCTTCAAACGGCAGCCAATGCAAAAGTAAGCCTACTAATAGTAGTCAGACAGAAATCAGGAAAAATGAGAGACAAAGACAGACTTCTCTTTTTATATACTCTGTGCTATAATGTGACGACAAGTGACAAGACAGACAAAACAACGAAATTAAGTGTATTTGTCTATCCCATGAAAATCCATATCCATATAGCGATATGAGAATAAAGGAGACAAGTTTTATGAAAAAAGTACTAAATCATATTTTTATCGATGGTTTAAGTGGAATGGCACTTGGACTTTTTTCCACATTGATCATCGGAACAATCATTGGACAGATTGGAAATTTAGTAGGAAATGAGATTGGAACTTATCTGATCGCGATTTCCAATGTGGCAAAGACAGTGACTGGCGCAGGTATTGGCGTTGGTGTGGCAGCAAAATTTAAGCAGGGGCCGCTTGTGACGGTATCTGCAGCAGTAGCTGGTATGATCGGAGCATTTCCGACACTTGGAATGGAAAGCTTTGCACTTGGAAAAGCAGGAGAACCTCTGGGGGCTTTTGTGGCAGCTCTGATCGGTATCGAGTGCGGCAGACTGGTTGCAGGAAGAACAAAAATTGATATTATTTTGACACCACTGGTATCCATTTGTGCAGGCGCGGCAGCCGGATTTATCGTGGGACCGCCAATTTCCAATTTTATGAAATGGCTTGGAAATCTGGTAAATATTAACGTTGAGGCCTCGCCGGTCCTTGGAGGTATCGCAGTATCTGTTTTAATGGGAATGATTTTGACCTTACCGATCAGTTCTGCAGCACTTGGTGTTTCCATGGGACTGACAGGACTTGCAGCAGGTGCGGCAACGATTGGATGCTGTTGTCAGATGGTTGGTTTTGCGGTAGCAAGTTATCGCGAAAACAAATTTGGCGGTTTTATTGCACAGGGAATCGGAACATCGATGCTTCAGGTACCAAATATTTTGCGCAGACCACTGATCTGGCTTCCACCGATCATTTCCAGTGCAATTTTAGGACCAATTGCATCTGCAGTTTTACATATGGTAAGTACACCGATTGGATCAGGAATGGGTTCCGCAGGATTTGTCGGACAGATCGCAGCCTATGGAGCTATGCTTGAGACCGGCATGTCTTCTAAAGTGGCATTGATTCAGATTATTATTATGCACTTTATTCTGCCGGCAGTTGTGACATTGATCTTCTCAGAAGGAATGAGAAAAGCAGGATGGATCAAAGAAGGCGACATGAAACTGGAAGTATAAAATCCGAAAACAGAGATGATACTAAAATCCATTTACAAAATATAGGCTATATTTTGTAAATGGATTTTTCTGAATGGTACAGGGAATGTTAACATAAGTTTTATGGAATATCGAAGGATTGGTTGAACATTTTTTCGGATTGTTATAACATACATGATGTAAGTGGCAAAAGTATACTTTGTCACTTACATCAGAACATTGTATCAACACAAGCAAATGTTTGCTGGAGGTAAAAAAATATGGAAAATTTTGTATATGAAACACCAACAAAAGTGTATTTTGGAAAAGATGAAGAACAAAACGTAGGAAAAATCATTGCCGGATTCGCTCCGAAGAAAGTGCTGGTTCATTTTGGTGGTCAGTCTGCCAGAAAAAGTGGATTATTAGACCGCGTAGAAAAAGCACTGGAGGCAGAAGGGATTGATTATGTGGAACTTGGCGGTGTGACAGCCAATCCGGAACTGAAGCTGGTGCGGGAAGGAATCGCACTCTGTCAGCGGGAAGGCGTTGATTTTGTATTAGCCGTTGGTGGTGGTTCTGTACTGGATTCTTCCAAAGATATTGCAAACGGTGTGGCAAATCCGGATATTGACGTGTGGGATTTTTCGCTGGGAAAATGTGTACCACAGAAAACATTACATAAAGGAGCAATCCTGACACTGGCAGCAGCCGGTTCGGAAATGTCCAATTCCTGCGTAATTACAAATACCGAAACGAATGAAAAACGTGGCTATGGATGCAGCTGCAACCGCATGGATTTTGCGATTGAAAATCCGGAATTAACCTACACGGTAAGTCCGTATCAGACAGCATGTGGTATTGTTGATATTGGAATGCATACCATTGAGCGTTACTTCTGCCCGGGCGAAGATACTTATCTGACGGATGCCATTGCGGAAGCAGTGATTAAAAATGTAATGAAGGCTGGAAAAGATTGTCTGGCTGATCCGAAAAACTATGAAGCGCGTGCAAATATGATGTGGGCTTCCTCATTGGCACATAATGGTCTGACAGGATGTGGACGAAAGACTCAGCTTGTCGTTCATCAGCTGGAGCATGAGGTTTCCGGAATGTATACACAGGTGGCACACGGAGCAGGTCTTGCGGCACTCTGGTGCAGCTGGGCACGTTATGTATACAAAGCAAACATCAGCCGTTGGTTACAGTATGCGCAGAATGTATGGAATGTGGATGTGGATTTTGAACATCCGGAGAAAACCGTTGAGATGGCTATCAATATGCAGGAAGCGTTTTATACATCTATCGGAATGCCAACCAATCTGAAAATGCTTGGTGTGAAGGAAGCTGATCTGGAGACACTGGCATTGAATTGCTCCAGAGGGAAGACTCGTACTCTGATCGGTTACAAAGAACTGGAGTACGATGATATACTGGAAGTGTTCCGTATGGCATACGATGCGTAATTCTTGTTTAGGGTAATTTAAAAAGAAGCTGGAAGAAAACTCCAATGCCGGCACGAATGATTTTCTATCTGCGCTGCGCCGCTTATCTCCGACCGCTTCCGCGAACTCACCAACAGCAAAAACAGCTGTTGGCTCAGACACACTCCCGCGGTCGGGCTATGCTCGCTCCGATAACGAAAATCAGTCTACCGCCTTGCCTTGGAGTTTTGCTTCCAGCTTCTTTTTATCTACGCCGTGGCACTGCGTACCACGCATGCATACACTTCTTTGAACTAATAAACACTATGTTGCATGCGCAGATTTACACAGAGAACAGAAAAAGAGAAAGGCATTGGCTATATACGCCATACTTGACCATCTAAAAAAGAACTGCTATAGATCGATTACCGACGGCGAGAAACTCAAAAACAGTTTAAAAAACCGTATGGTACAGATTTATAATTGCTTTGCCTTTATCTATAGTTGCTTATTTTGGTGGCGAAGCCACTATATGTTCTTAGATTCTGAGCCTGAGGAAGGATTTCAGCTACCGCGCAGCGGCATGCCCTTGAAAGAGAAAAAAAGAACGGCTACACTGTTGCCAGCGACGGAGAAAA
>NZ_CAKRAS010000104.1 GCF_934295145.1 uncultured Eubacterium sp.
ACCATTCATTAATTCCAAACGTTACTGTTTTAGGTTGCTTTGACTTTCGTCTCTGCTTTGTTCTCTCGAACTCATTTTAATGCGAATTGCTTCGCTGTTCTCAATGAATCTTTCAAGGTTATTTCACTGTTCAGTTATCAAAGTTCTTTGTGTTCTGTTGTTGTTTAGCAACTTTTATATCTTATCAGATGCCCAAGCACTTGTCAACAACTTTTTAACTTTTTTGAAGTTATTTTTATCATGCCGCTCTCGCGACAGCTTGTATATACTATCACAGGTTTTTGCGCTTGTCAACAACTTTTTTATCTTTTAAGTTGTTTTTCTCTTGCGCCGCTCCCCCGCGACAGCTATTAGATAATACCATCAGCCCTTTACATTGTCAACACTTTTTTACATATTTTTTTACATTTTATTCTTGTATTTTTTCATCTTGCCAAACGCAAAATAGATGTTGTGGTTTTTCGTATATGCTACCACAACATCTACTTTTTATCTCTATTTTCCAAACAAAAATCCTGTTAAAATTCTGGACGGGACGTTATTATAATATAGATATCGCAAAATACTGTTCTGATCAATCTGCCCAATGAGCATTTTTCCTTCTTCCGTCCCCGCAAACAAAGACAAAAGCATAAACAACAACCACACAAAGATCAAACCCTGAAATGCTCCGGCAAAAATTCCAAGAGTCCGATTGATTCCCTTGATTACCGGGATACGATTAATGATACGCAAAGAACGCCCGATCATAGACACAATGATACCTGCGACTAACAGCGCAACAAAATAAGATACCCCTGCCAGAATCCAGTCTGCCATTTTTTTGCCGAGAGCATCATACACGCCCGTTTGTTCCAGCAGACTGTTTCCGGAATCTGTTATATAGGAAGTAACCTGCTCCGGAAGCGATACCCCTGCCACGGAAGTACCATTGTCCACACTATCTGATACTCTCTCTTGCCCGCTGTTTCGAAATGCCTGCGTGCAATGCTGCTCAAGCGCTGCATAAACCCCTGTATTGTTCTTAATATAACTACTGACATACGGCGTCGCATAGGAAATCAGTCCAATCAGCAGCACGACAGAAATTAAGGAATATAAAATTCGAAGCAATCCTCTGTTCCACCCACGGATCGCGCAGAACAAAATGATTGCACATACTACTATTAATAACCAATTCATTATTTGCGGCCTGCTTTCCCGTTTCCAAACAGACGGAGACGAATCTGCTGTGTTTTTCCTTCCATTATAACAGCATACCGGCGATATCCACCCACATGCAGAACTTCATTGAATGTATCTTCAAATTCATAATAGAATTTTTTCCGTCCTCCCAGCGTATAAATAGAACATAAATTGCTGCTGTACAGGCAGATTTCGTGATTATCCAGAAAACGCATTTTTTCAAACGGGAAATCCGTCACAAACTGCGTCTGTTCATCACACTTCATATTATACACAATCACTTTTCGTTTTGCCTCATCTTTCCCCGCAGCAAATACAAGCGCAAAATAGCAGTCATCGTAAAATACGGATTTAATTTCATCCTCTACCTGCTTTTTCGATCCTTCTTTTGGCGTAGTTCCACCAGTAAAGGTATAAACTCCTTTGTCCGAAAATGCAATCAGCTGTTCGGAACCCACATAAGCCAGTTCCGGGATCACCGTATCGTCGTAGGAATAAGAAGCCACGATGTGATCCACTTTTTCCTCACCCACTGAGCCAAAATCGTAAAAAGTAACCGTACTTTTTGCACTTCCATCATGAATATCAAGACTGGATACTGCCAGCTTTTCTCCATTCTGGGAAATTGCAATATCCATTGGTGTACCACCACTTTCCACATGGATTGCACCTTCTGCCAGCTGCTCACCGCTCTTGCTGTAAAGTGACAGATAGCCGGTTCCGTCTTCCTCCATCATAACAGCAACTGCACCGCTGGCCGACACATCGATTCGCTGTATCGGCATTGTAACACTAAATTTTCCCTGCGTACCGCCACTATTCATTACATAAATTTGTTTTCCATCCTTGTCCGCAAATGCCACATACTGTTTACAGACAGCCAGTATCGGATCCTGCATCTCAAAACTCTGATTCCAGATGATCTGATTATCTGTTGTAACACAGGCCGCGCCATCATTGCTGTATTTTAACAGATTTCCATTGAACTCCGTAAATTTGGTCGCACTTGTATCCGAGCGGTCAACTGTACTGACGATTCGAAAGTCATCATAAGATTTATGCTGTACATATATATAATATGCAATTCCAAGAGCCACACTGATTCCCACTATAATGGCCAGTATCTTTAACTGCTTTTTATGATGTTCACGCACCTTGCGTTCAATTTCTTCCCAGTTCGCCTGAACCATTTGCAGATTACTTTTTCCTGCGTTATTCATACTTTCCTCCACTTCAGAATGTTTTCATCTGTTGTATATCATAAAGCATTTTTTTTCGAAAGTCCAGAAAGATTACGGCAACAATAACTGCTGTCCCTCATAGATCATGTCCATGTTTTCAATCTGGTTCGCATTACAGATGTCCTGCACCTTCTGTGTGGTGTGATAAACCGCTTTGCTGATGGACATCAGGCTGTCACCTTTTTTCACAGTATAATAGCGGGCGTTGCTCTGTGCATCTGTTTTGGCAGACTGCGCCTGACTGGAATTATCCTGTCCTTCCTGAGATTGTCCCACATTGTTCCGGTTCTGATCTGTCTGGCTATTATTTTTATCTGACTGATTTTGTACTGTCTGGTCTGCATTCTGTGCAGACTTATCGTCCGCTGTCTGACTTGTATCCTGTCCTGTTGTCTGATTTTGAGTATTTTCACTCTGAGTATCTGCGTTCTGATCCCCCGCCGCCTGTCCATCTGCCAAGTTCTTCTTCTCTGTCTCCTGCGCATTCTGATTTTGTTCCTGTGCATTGGCAGCCTGATCGGCTACATTTTTACTGTCTTCTGCCTGTTTGTCCTGCACATTTTGGGAATCCGCATTCTGCACATTTCCGGAAACCGTCTGCAATGTATGTTCCAGCACTTTCAGATTCTGATAATTTCCAATTTGTGAAATTCCGGTAGCCGCCACCACAGCCAGCACAGCCACACCTGCCACATACACAAATGGCTGATGTTTTTTTCGATTCGGACGCTCGTTCAGTTTATTTAAAATTACCCGGTAATTTTGCGCCACATCCGACGGCTCCTGATTTTCCTTCTCTGTTTCTGTTCGCAGAGGTTCTGTATGCCGGTTCTGCGCCACCAGAAACTCCTGCATTGCCGGATTTTTCTCATAGTAGACAGCATAACCCTCCAACCGCTGCAAGGCACCTTGAGCCTGCACAAAAAAGGCATCCATCCGGCTCAGCTTGTCCTCATAATACAAAAAGCGGGAACCGTGTTCCTGTGTTGCGTCAAAAAACTGCTGCATGGAGGTTGTCACTTCCAGATTGCTGCCTTCCAGTGAAAAATACCAGCCCAGAAGTTCATAATCCGAAAAATATTCTTTTATCCCCTGATAAACCCGTTCCCAGAACAACTGCTGGCGATCCTGAGATGCCACGGATGCTGACGGCTGCTCTACAATATCTATATCCGGCACGATAGTTGTGTCCACCTGATGAGACAGTTCATCCGGAGTACGTTCAATACCATCCTCTTCCTCCGGTGAAAATTGTTCGGCATATACCGTTGACTCTCCTGCAAAAGAAAAATCCACCTGCTGTGCGCCACTGATAAATATGTACTCCTGATTTCCCCGGCGGTATGTTTTTCCAAGCAGTACTGCTGCCGGAATTTCATTTTCTTTTACTTCTTCGTGTAGTGTTCGATGAACATATGTGTAAACAAAATCCTCTACATAAATCTGACAGATGCCGCCAAGTTTTCCCATCTGGCGGATATTTTTCGGTAAATGAAACTGTCGGTCCTTCTGATTTCCCATGTTTTGATTCCCTCTTTCTATCTTTTATACAATCACAATGTTTTAAATTTCTCGGGAAATTTTATCATGAGAGAGTTGTAGAACTTTGCCGGTTTTTGAAAACAACTTCTTGTTTAGGGTGATTTGGAACAAGCAGAAACGAACTCCAACAAGAACCTGAAAAATTTTCTGTGACCACTGCGTCGCATATTTCCTAAGCGGAGGTTTCACCTCCACTTAGAATAGCTTCGCATGAATGTGCAGAGATTCGGATTTGAAATATGTCTGCTACGCAGACCCGAATCTCGCACCAGAACTTGC
>NZ_CAKRAS010000105.1 GCF_934295145.1 uncultured Eubacterium sp.
GAAAAGCTCAATAGATGAACTTTTCGCCTTGTATTATCATAGAAGAATCTTATTTACAGACTTTTCTTCATAGTCTCGGATATGCAAGATACCTTGTTCCCATATCTCTCGGTAGTATGTTCCGTTCCAGTGATGTCGCAAATCACGACATGTTAAAAGATATGGCAACCTATTATAAACAGGAAATTATTTGGGAAGCACCGTCCCATTTTAAGGAACACATGAAAGCACGTTTAGATATTATTACATCAGAATTAGATCATTGCTTCTCTGCATTTAAATATATCTATGACAACTATAAAGTAATGAAACATTTTTATTGCAACAATATATTTACATCACATGAAAAAATATTTGCCCCATGTGAAAAGCCTTATTTGCTTTCAATGCCGTCAGAACAATATCCCATCATTTTAAAAACATACGTTGATGTAGGATTTGATTTTCACGTACATGTGCTTGGATATTTTTATTCAGTACCTTACCAATACGCTAAGTGTAAAGTCAGAGTTGAAACTTCTCACAATTTTATTGCAATCTACTTAATTGATAACAACAAATGTATTGCAACACATGACCGTTTGCAACCGCTTACGAAAGAAGAGTACATGTCTGCCAACCAAACAGAAAAACTACTTGACCCCAAATACAGTACTTATCCTGAACACATGCCGACTCCGGATGTTTTAAAAAAGGGAAATTATTATTCTGACTCTAAAATTTTAAATCTGGCTCATATATATGGCTCATATGCGGAGCAACTTACGTCATATGTTCTGGATCAATATCAAATACATCAACAAGCATACAGAAAACTATTAGGGATTTTGTCCATTGGGAAAAAAGAACCTCAATATTTTAATCTCGCATGTAAGTGTGCTCTTGAAAACCATGTTCGCATAAATCATTATGAGATCATGAATATAATAGATTATCTAAAAAAACAATAGTCCATGGATGAGACTTAGAAACCTATTATAAACTTCTAAGTCTCTTTTTTATTTCAAGACGATTTTTTCAAAAATTCAAAACCAAATTCATATTTTTTCGGTTGCATATTTTTTATTTTTCAAGGCGAATTTGTAGTTTTTTTGTAGAATTCTTAACAAAATGTATTGTTTATGTATAATTGCATAAATCCAGTATTTATGCGGGTTTGCGAAAATACATTGTTTATGGCATTGTTTATTTTGTTGTTTATAACTTTTCACTTCTAATCTCAACCACACCCACGCCAGACTCTTCCTGAAAAAAACGTTTCCACTCTCCTAACCATCGTTTCATCCTGTTCTTCCTCCCACTTTCTTATCCTCATATCAGATTACTTTGCTTTTTTTTCTTTCCTGTCACATCTCACACACAGCAGGAAATAAAAGTATCACCAAAACCAGCACAAACAAGCACATCATCGGAAACAAAAGCTTCATGGATGCCTCTTCACCGCGTTTCCTTGCCTCACTTTTCCGCTGTTCCCACGCTTCCCTTGCCTCCGCTGCCAGCATCTCACCGATATCCCGTGTCCCTTTTTCCAGATTTCTGGTGAGAATCGCCGCAAACCGTCGATAAGACCCCAGTCCAATCCTTTTTCCAAACCGCTCATACGCTTCCTTTTCTCCACAACCTTTCTGCATTTCAAGTGATGTGATCCGCATTTCTCCCAGAAACAGATGTGACATATTACTGCCATTTTTCTGCATACTCTGCGCAGTGGAAAGAATACGTTCCCATGACCTGCGAATTGTCAAACCAGCTCCGATCAACATGGACATCTGCGCTACCAGTTGCGGATACTCCCGCTGCAGACATTGAAGTCTCTGTTTTTCTGCCTTACGCTTTTTTTCTCTTTTCTTCCATTCCACCCCGTATACTGCCACACAGCCAAGTATGATTATCCACACCCAGTCCCTGCTCTGATCACTCTGCCATTGAATCTTCATATCACCAACTGATTTCGGTAATTCAAATCCATCTTTTGTGCGGTTCTCCGCTTCTGCCTGCTGCAACATTTTTTTCACCTGCATCCGGATCCAAACGTCACTGCCCTGAGGTGGTGGAATGATATACAGATTACGCATTTCCACTTGTACACACTCCTGGCAGGAAAATTCAGCCTGCAGACTTACTACCTGTCCACTTTCCGGCACTTGTTCGTTTTCTATCGTGCCGTCGTCCAGCACAAGATTACCGGGATCTATTTCATATGTCACCTGCACCAGCCCATCTTTCATCGTTGCAGGCAGGTTCAGTTTTCGATACACCTGATCTGCTGACTCGTTTTCACCCAGATACTGTGCCTCCCACTCCTGCACAGCTTTCTCCAGTAATTTTCTGACCGCTTTTTCCGACCGCTGAACGGCCTGCACCTCCACTTCTACTTTCTGCTCTGTTCCCTGCACCGTCTGATAGGTAAATACTTTCTGCTCTGCTCCGGTTCCTTCCTCGCCACGGCTAACCCAGCCTGCTGACTCCTGATTTTGACCAGTCTGCTGACTCCACATAGTCAGAGTCAGTACACCAAATAAAATGCCTGCCAAAATGCTGATCTTATGCTGCTTCCAGAACAACGATACCCTGTTTTCTCTCTTCACTTTCCAGCTCCACTTCATGTATCAAAATCATCCCTGCTTTAAACCGGAATCGCCATAATCTTTTCTGACCAGAAAAAGGCTCCTACATATCCCAGCAGACACCCACTCATCACTGCAATGCCCGCCGGATTTCCATAAAGGTGACTACTGTACTCTGGAGAACTTAAGGTGACAAAACACAGTATTCCAGGGAGTAATAACATCATCATTTTCTGTTCTGCCCGTTTTGCTGCCACACCGGTCTCTAGTTCCCGCAGAATTTCATGTTTCTCCTGCATACGGCTTCCTGTCTTGCGAATAATCTCCGTCAGATTTCCTCCGTTTCGTTTCACATACAGCAATATTTCTGAAAAATGGCAGATATCTTCATTTCCGCTACGCCCGGCAAATTCATACAACAACTGTTCCACCGGTTCATTCATCCGGATTTTCTGATTCATCTGATAAAATTCCCGGTAAACTTCCCCGGTTCTTCCATACAGCCGTTCCAGTTCTTCCATGGCATAATGCCATGCAGATTCCAGTGAATACCCTGCGGTCAGTGCGCCAGATATTGCACGGATCGCAGACTGGAACTGCACCTGCATCCGCCTGTCTCGCGTTTCCTGCTCCTTTTTCTTTTTTCTGTGTATACACACCGGGATTACAATGACGGAAAGACACAATCCCCAGACGGAACGATAAAATAAAAATGCAATGACACCGCTTACTATCAAGCCTTCCCCGAACGTCTTCCAGAATTGTTTTGTTGAAAGCACGGTATGCTTATAATCCGGCAGAGTCTGTCCCTCTGTCTTTTCAGATAAACTTACAGATAATGCCTTTTTCTTCCAGCTTTTTGCGATTATGAAGCTGCCCTTCTTTTTCCCAGCATCCATGTACTTTTTCCCCTTTCTGCCCTGACTCTCGAAATACAAACAGCGGGTTCAGCCGGATTTCCCCCTGCTCCATCCCGTCTATTTCACTGATCTGCAGCACCTTTCTGGTTCGATCCCGCATTCTTCCAAGATGCACCAGAATATCGATTCCGGAAGATATTTGACGACGAATTGCCTGTAATGGCAGCTCCATTTCTCCCATTAATATCATTGCCTCCAGACGAAGCAGCGGAAGAAAAAAATGAAATATGCGTTATAACGTCGATTTTTTTGTAACAAAACTCTTTTTTATATACAAAAAAGGCAT
>NZ_CAKRAS010000106.1 GCF_934295145.1 uncultured Eubacterium sp.
GTAAATGGAACAAAGCAGAAACGAACTCCAACGAAAGAACCATTGTAAAATTTTCGTTGTGACCGCTGCGTCTAGCCCGACCGCGGGAGTGTGTCTGAGCACGCCGGTTTTGCGGGCGAGTTCGCGGGAGCGGTCGGAATAAGCGACGCAGTGGTCACAGAAAATTTTTCAGGTTCTTGTTGGAGTTCGTTTCTGCTTGTTCCAAATTACCCTAAACAAGAATTTACACTGTGAGTTCCTGCATGAGTTTTGCTACAGTGGTGATTTCATGAATTTCTCCAACCCGGGAACCGCAGAAAATCAGTCCATTATCCAGGTCACCTATAACAGCATTGATCAGCGCCTGTGTGATACAGTAAGGCGCAGTAGCCGGATTGCAGGCCTTCAGACAATTAAAACAATGGGAGATCTTATCTGGTGCAGCCAGCATCCGCTTGATAAAAGCATTTTTGATGGCGCGTCCCGGCATTCCAACCGGACTTTTGATAATAATGACATCTTCTTCAGAGGCATTTACATAAGCTTGCTTGTAAGCGTCGCTGGCATCGCATTCTTCGGTTGCTACGAAGCGTGTGGCTGCCTGAATACCATCTGCGCCCAATTCCATGACATGTGCTGCATCTTCCGCGGTAAATATGCCTCCAGCGACAAATACCGGGATGGTAGTCTCATATTTCTCTTCGTAAGTTTGCTTTAATTCAATAATATTTCGAATTTCAGTGTCGTAATCCAGCGCAGGAATATCATCTAATTGCTCTCTGGAAAAACCAAGATGTCCACCGGCCAGTGGCCCTTCAATGACCAGAAAATCAGCGGTACGGTGATATTTTCTATCCCAGAATTTCAAAATAACATTTGCAGATTTTGTACTGGATACGATAGGCGCTAATGCCACATCATATCCTTCTGCAAATTTTGGAAGTTCTGTCGGCAGTCCGGCACCGGAAATAATCGCGTCCACGCCTGCAGAACAGGCAGTTTTGACATAGGTTTCATATAACTGGGTAACAGCCATGATGTTGACAGCGACCATACCATTCCCGCCAGCAATTTCTTTTGCTTTTTTTATCTGCTCCGGTAATACTCTTAAATTCGTTTCCTCAGGATGTCTGGAAAAGTCAGGATCGTCATAGCCAATCTGTGCAGTAGAGAGGACACCCATGCCGCCCTCTTTCGCAACAGCACCCGCCAGACGGCAACGGCTGACACCGATTCCCATGCCTCCTTGAATGATCGGGAGTTTCAATAACTTATCTTTCAGATGCAGTGATTTCATTAATTTCATAGTACGGTTCTCGCTTTCTATAATTAATTTAAAAAAATGTTCATGTCGATGCGTTCATGAGCAAGTAGTGAAAGCGGATTGCGAATGTCCGCTTTACATAGAAATTTTCGACATGTTATATGTTTTATAATTTGACATTTAAAATATTTGAAAATCAAAATAATATTACATCAGAAAAATAGGCAAGTCAATATAAAAAGTGTGAAAAACGATTACAAGTAGTATTTGATACCATGTATAGTTTTACAATAATCTCAGGAAGAACAAGATGCGTTACGTTGCATGAGATAAATGATCCGTGAAGGCGTACATCAACATTTGTCATACATACTTGCTATTTTATCTGAAATAGTATACGATACCATACAGCTTTATAGGAAATAAAATATATGCCACAGAATTTTGATATGACAATTTTGCTGCTAATGGAGAGTATGCAAAATTGCTCTGGATGAGTACCGAAAATCTGCTGGCAGATGTATTGGAAAGAGAGGATATCAGGATAGCATGGAACAGGATAAGACGTTTCTGGGGACAGAACCGATAGGAAAATTATTAATTAAACTGGCAGTTCCAACGGTAATCGCGCAGCTTGTAAATATGTTCTATAACATCATAGACCGTGTGTATATCGGGCATATTCCAGGGGAAGGAAGCATGGCACTGACGGGCGTGGGAGTCTGTATGCCATTGATTTTGATCATTGCAGCATTTGCGGCACTGGTAGGTTCCGGTGGTTCTCCCCGGGCTTCTATTTACATGGGAAAAGGAGACCATGATACGGCAGAAAAAATTCTGACCGGATGTCTAAGCCTTCAAATTATTGTTTCGATTGTTCTGACTGTGATTTTGCTGATCTGGAGCAAAGATCTGCTGTTGATGTTTGGCGCCAGTGACAATACAATTACTTATGCCACCGCATACATGAATATTTATGCGATTGGTACAATTTTTGTACAGATCACCCTCGGCATGAATACATTTATTACAGCCCAGGGAAAAGCAACCACTGGTATGATGACGGTTTTGATCGGAGCTGTTGCAAATATTATTCTGGATCCGATTTTTATTTTCGGTATGCATATGGGTGTGCGTGGTGCGGCACTGGCTACTGTTATTTCACAGGGAATTTCCTGTATTTGGGTACTAACATTCTTATCTGGAAAAAAGACACTGCTTCAGATCAAAAAATCAAACATTTTTCCGGGATTACGGTTGGTTCCTCCGTGTGTGGCACTGGGAGCATCCATGTTCGTCATGCAGGCCAGCGAGAGTGTGATTTCCGTCTGCTTCAATTCCTCTCTGTTAAAATACGGTGGGGACATTGCGGTAGGAGCTATGACGATCCTTACCAGCGTCATGCAGTTTGCCATGTTGCCGTTGCAGGGAATCGCGCAAGGTGCGCAGCCAATTACGAGTTATAATTATGGGGCAAAAAAAGTGGATCGTGTAAAGAAAAGTTATAAAATCCTGCTTTGTGTCTGCGTCATTTATTCAGTAGTATTGTGGGCGATTATAATGGTATTTCCGCAAGTGTTTGCGAAACTGTTTACCACTGATGCAGATTTAATAGATTTCACTGCTAAGGCACTTCGAATCTATTGCCGTGTATTATTTGTATTTGGTATACAGATTGCCTGCCAAATGACATTTGTATCCATTGGAAATGCGCCGTGTTCTATTATTGTGGCGATTCTGCGTAAGTTTATATTGTTAATTCCGCTGATCTATATTCTGCCACGTTTTATGGAAAACAAAACCAATGCGGTATATATGGCAGAACCAGTAGCAGATGTCATAGCGGTGAGCTGCACATTAATACTGTTTTTGATCCAGTTTAGGAAATCTTTGCAGAAATTGGCTCCGTAAATTCTTGTTTAGGGTAATTTGGAACAAGCAGAAACGAACTCCAACAAGAACCTGAAAAATTTTCTGTGACCACT
>NZ_CAKRAS010000107.1 GCF_934295145.1 uncultured Eubacterium sp.
GCATCTTCATCTTGAACTTGATCCAGAAGAAGGAGTAAACAGCCAATACCGCAAAGGTAATTCCCGTTACCAGCCAGATCATATTGCGCTCCACCGGATCTGTGGAAATGCTTTTCTGCAATTTATTCTTCACAGATCATTTTTTCTTTTTCGGTTGTTTTCTCTCTCAGAAGTTTCTTATATTTCTCCGGTGTCGTTCCTGCAAATGCCCGGAAATCTTTTAACATATGCGACTGGTCATAATATCCGCAATTCAATGCAAGTTCTTCACTGTTCACCTGACCTGCCGCCCCGTGGATTGCATTTAAAAATGTCTGAAACCGGATGAAACGTTCAAATTCTTTCGGGGAGATTCCGTGGATCTGTTTAAAAATCCTGCGGATATAACTTTCCGAATAGCCCGTTTCCCTGCTCAGCATCTGTATGGAAATATTTCCATTGGTAGCATAAATCCGCTGTCTCAGATATTCTTCCAGCACATGTGCGGAATCCTTTCCCTGATCTTTCTGGTTTTCCGACAAATATTTCAGTAAAATCTCCGCTCTCTTTTTTACATTTCCTGCTTCTGCCAGCGCATCTGTCAACCCGGCTCCATATTCATTTTTATCTATCTCAAGATCCTGATTGACGACTTCCTGAATCGTAAGTCCCGAAGGAAGAATATATTTTCCCGGGAAAAATCTGGCTCCGAAATAATATCGTCCATCCTCAAATTCCCAATCCTTAGCCTTCAGAACTGTTCCGCCAAGCAGCACCTTTACGTCATGCTCGCCAATACCAAAAACAAGATCTGTACTGTCATCCGGCACTGCCTTAAAATTTGCTGGTGTTCCTTCCTGCACATGAAATTCATAAAAATTGGAAATTCCCATTCTACGTGGAATGATCTCTTTGTAATCATCTGCATCCAGTGACAAATATGGTTGTACAGGTACAAGTATTTCTTTCTCGTTCATCGTATCAGCTCCTGAATTTTCTTATGCCATGTCTTAAGTCTGTAAATTTTGTACCGATGATCTGCATCTGCATTACATTTTAGAAATGTTCTAAATCTCAAATTTTCATTTTCCCGTTTTTGTGCTTCAAATTGGACTTTTCATGGTGGTAACATATACTTTTCCTGCCTCTTATTATATGATTTCCTAAAAAATCAATATTTTTTAATCATGCGTTTTAATATTTATAAAATTCAACAACAGTGTAATGATACAAAACATAATCACTACTGCTGATAGCACATTAATTGTATCATGAATTGCTGACCAATTACCAGTATACGCCAGATTTTTTATGTCCAAAAACTGTATCCATACAGATAAAAATGCGAATCCAACACTCACTAACATCGTTCTTCTGACATAATGCGTTTTCCAAAATACTCTATCTATAATTGGTATTCCCCATGCAATTAATCCAGTTACAATGCTTGCTACAGAATACATCACTATTTTACCATCCCGTAACAACAGAATGCATAAAAGAACGATGATAATCCCAAAAATTCCAAGTATACTTCCCCAGAATCCTTTCTGTAGCTTCGATGTTTCTTTTGACATCTTGATTGTATTAGTCACCAATTTTTCTGCATCTTGAATACTGATATGCTTTTCGTCACATGTTTTTCCCTGCATCAGCGAAACCAGGCTTACATCCAGTGCCTTGGCAAGGGCCTCTAGATTATCGATATCCGGCAATCCAATACCACGCTCCCAGCGGGATACTGCTTTATCTGTCACATGGATTTTCTCTGCCAGATTTGCCTGAGTCATACCAAGTTCTTTTCGACGTGCTGCAATGTAGTTTCCCAATATTTTTGCATCCATACCCGTTTCACCTCTCTGTTACCTTTGATTTTTCCAAAACTTAATCCTTTTTATATTTATCTATTCCGATCTTTGTTTTTTTTAAAGTAACATTTCTATGTAAAAATGGCAATCGACGTTACGTTTACCTCCCAAAAACGTTGACGTTCTTTATCATTTTACTCTTACAGCCCCGAAAAACGTTCAACACCTTTTTTTCGCAGCCACAGGTAGAACCACACGGATAGAAACACATTTACAATCACAAAACAGCTCATATACTCGCAAAATCCTAACATCCATCCGGGCAGAAGCATAAATCCAACGAACAGCAGTACCATATATCCGAAACCGCCAAACAATGTAATCACAACCGGTGCTCCCTGTTTGATTGGCATAATCTCATTCGTCCATGTCAATGTCGGCATTTTGACTCCAAGGAACAGCCCCACCAGTGCCATGAGCAGTACATAAGAACCTGCAAAAAGAAAAATCATCAGCAATTGCAGCGAATAAAGAGGATAAACTGCTGCTGTACACACGATACACAGAAGCAGCGGCAAACCGGTTAAGAGAAGCTGCATCCTGATTTTTGCCCGAAAAATCCTCCAGGGCTCCACCGGAAGAGATTGCAGAAGCCACAGGCTTTTTCCCTCCAGGGATACAGAAGGCGCTGTCATAAAATTCATGGATGCAAGACCGCAAAGCACTACGCATATCAATAAAGGCACACTGCCTGCTGTTTCAGCAAACATGGCATCCAACATCTCAAACAGCGCACCGCCCTTCCACAGCACAACAATTGCACAAAGCGGCATCAGAAATGTGCCAAGACCACAGTTTAGCATATAGTTTGGACTTGCAGTAAAACGAGAAAATTCCCGGCTCAATAATGCCACATCAATGCTCCTCTGTCTGCTGCACTTCTCCCGATATTCTCTGCGGACTACTTTTCCCGTAGAGGTCGTAATCTGCAAAAAGCTGTGGGAAAGCAGCAACCACATCAGGCCAAACAACACGACAACCGCCGCCGAGACAATTACGGATGCCCTGAGATTGCCAACGCCAACACTGCCAAACAGATACACGGGATAGGCAGCACCTTTAATCCGCGCGCCATAAACTGCGGCGTTTGACAGCAAAGTTTGAATCATGCCCTGTGCCGTGACATGCTCCCACCACTTAAATCACAAATTTTGAAGTGGGGGCTTCTTGCTCAATGGCTCTACTGAGCCAAGTATCTACAAGCTATCCTCGCGTGCCCCGCGATTCATTTTTACCCAGTTATGGGATATTTTCATTGTCTGGATACAGACACTTCCCATCTATCCTGCTAACAACATACGACGTGCTTCTTCACGTATATTGATTGCCGCATTCAGATCCCGATCTATCCGATTTCCACATGTACAAAGATATACTCT
>NZ_CAKRAS010000108.1 GCF_934295145.1 uncultured Eubacterium sp.
CAGAAATCTGAAATAATCTTCCCATTCTCCCCGGACTCACGATAAGAAAGCACCCGATCTTTGTCCAGTTCTACTGCCAGAACAGAAAAATATACTTTTCCGAGACCTTCGATAATCTCTCGTTGAAGCTCCATCTCCTGCTCTTTTTTCATAATTTCATCTACAGAATGGAAACCGAGGATGACCTTGAAATGATCTTCCTCATTGGATAAACGTATTGCCCTTGCCAGAAAATGTCTGAAACCTGTCCCATTTGGTATGGTCTTATGATAAATCTCTATACTGTCCTTTTCTTTTAATTCATTCATAAGATAATCCGGCAAAAGTCTTTCCAGATACTCCGGAGCAGATTCTTTGACCAGGATATTTTCAAAAAAATACCGGACTCTCTCTGAATAGCAGTTACTTCCACGAACTAACTGTTGTTTTTCTTCAGGGTCATTGTGTGTAAAGGTATCCCCTTTTACCACTTCAAATGTATCCTGCTTTAAATCACACAAAAGTACCGTTGTATAATCCCTGGCTAAAACTGATAATAGCTGGTTACGTTCGTTCAGAATCTGGTTACTGTCTTCCAGTTCCTTTTCTTTTTGTACTTTGTCTGATACTATTAACTGTTTCATATTCCTCACCCTGTATCCTTCAGCCTGATTTTTTTTGTGCAGATATAGTAATCTAATGCCATCACATAGCAGATGGTATCGCATAAATGGTTACTATTGCCTTATTATTTCTGCTAATATCGACAGCAGCTTATCAACCTGAATCGGCTTTGCGATATGCCCATTCATTCCGGCAGCAATAGCAGCCCGCTTATCTTCTTCGAATGCATTTGCCGTCATTGCAATGATTGGTATGCATGCTTTCTCCTGATCTGACAGATCCCTGATCGTCTGTGTTGCTTTATAGCCGTCCATTTTTGGCATCTGGATATCCATAAGGATGATATCATAGGTTCCTGCCGGCATTTCCGTTATCCGGTTTACACACTCAAGACCATCCTCCACACGTTCAACCTTAAGACCGGCACGCTCAAGTATTACCGCTGCAATCTCTGCATTCAGATCGTTGTCCTCTGCCAAAAGGATACTCCTGTCTTTAAGGATTTCTCTGCTTATCCCTGACTCTTCAAGATGCTTTTTCACATAATAGCTTTCATCCGCTATTCTGTGTTTCAGTATTACAGTAAAAGTACTGCCTTTTCCAGGCTCACTCTCTACCTCTATTGTTCCACCGAGCAGATCTACATATTTCTTTACGATTGACATTCCCAGTCCGGTTCCCGCGATTTTGCTCTTTGTAGTATTCTGCTCACGCGTGAACGCTTCGAAAATCTCTGTCAGATAATCTTCACTCATGCCGATTCCGGTATCGCTTACCCGGGTCCTTGCCATCATGTACCCATGCTCCTCGCATGGCAATTCATCTACGCTCATCATAACAGAACCACCTGAGGGCGTATATTTTATGGCATTGCCAAGAATGTTGGCAAATATTTCTTTTACCTTAGTCGTATCTGTCAATATATGCTCATGTTCTACATTCATTGTGTAATGAAATGCAAGATTCTTTTTCTTTGCTTCATCCTCAAATATTTCAAACAAAGACTGCCGGATAGCTCCGATACGGCCATAATTCTCATTGATCTCCATCTTTCCGCTCTCAATCTGAGCCATATCAAGTACATTATTTATAATTGACAGAAGAAGATTGCCGGACTGCTTCAGTTTTTCCAAGTGTTCTGAAGTTTCAGGCATATCCTTTCCTTTCAGTTCATCCTCCATAAGCTGTGCATAACCCAGAATCACATTCATAGGAGTACGGATGTCATGTGACATATTGTTAAGGAAACGGGTCTTTGCGAGACTGGCCTCCTCTGCTTTTTTCAGAGCGATCTCCAGTTTGTCATTGAGTTTTTGTGTATCACTTGCTGCAAGCTTTGCGACAGCTTCTGCTTTTCTTGCCTTTCGTAAAAGTACGAGGATCATAGCAATGATGATGAGTGCAAAAAATCCTGCCGTGAGAGAAAAAGCAAGCATATTGTCTTTTACAAAATCACAAAAAGTCACCTTATCCGCCGTACTGTCGTAGATCGCAAGTGCACTTGTAAGCATATCAGAAGGCATCGTCTTCAAAGTTTTATTCAGTATCGACAAAAAGATTCCCTCTCCGCCTCTTACTGCAAAGCATGCTTCCATTGTTTTTGTAAGTGGAATACTCTTGAAATCTCGATTGTTATCATATTTCAGCGCCTGACTGGTTCCCATAAGAAAACAGTCTGCTTTTTGATGAAGAACCATACCTGTCGCATCAGCAATCGAATCACAATCTATCAGTTTCCAGTGTGGATAACTGAACGCAATATGCTGTTTTAAAGCTTCATGTTCCTTTGGCACAGCTACCGTATACGCCTCGTCCTCATTGAAATATTTCTCATCCGTTACCGCCATCAGGCTGTAGGTCCAGGCTGTATTTGTCAGTGCATATCCCTTTTTTTCCGCAAGATCAGGATTTCTGCCGACATAAAAAATCATGTCAATTTCATGTTCCTGCAGTGCCTGAAGCATTTCGTTGTAATCATCATATTCCTGTATATCAAATTCCAGTCTCTGATTGCCCAGACAGTCTTTTGCATATGAGATATATTCTGCCAGCATACCGGTAATTTTTCCAGTCTCTTCATCCATGGAAAAGATTGCCGGATCATTGTTCAAAAATCCAATCCGGATACCGCCATGTTCTTCCAGCCATGATTTTTCTTCACCTGTAAGACTCTGATTATAATCAAACGTAAAATACTTCTTATACAGATCTGCCTTAAAAAAAGGACTATCTTGTTCCAGCTGGCGCATCGCATAATCCAGCTTTGCCTTGATATCGCTGCGTTCTTTATTTATCGCAAAATAGATGCCTGATTTGCCAATCGTAGTAACAGATGCTATTCCCTGTTCAGACCAAAGGGATTCCTCCAGAGACACAAAACAGTCGATCTCATGATTTGCTAATTTTTTTTCCACATCATCATCATTATTCACATTTACATGTTCTGTATGTATGCCATTCTTATTTTCCCATTCTGTCAGCATGATTTCAGGTTCTGTA
>NZ_CAKRAS010000109.1 GCF_934295145.1 uncultured Eubacterium sp.
ATGGAGGAAAAGTAAAAAATGGATTTCGGATTAAGTAAGAAACACGAAATGGCAAGAAGCCTTTTCAAAGAATTCGCTGAGAACGAAGTAAAACCACTTGCTCAGGAAGTTGATGAAACTGAAAAATTCCCGACTGGAACCGTTGAGAAAATGGCTAAATATGGCTTCCTTGGTATTCCTGTACCGAAGGAACTCGGCGGACAGGGTTGTGACATCCTTACATACGCTATGTGCGTAGAGGAGTTATCAAAAGTTTGCGGTACTACAGGTGTTATCGTATCTGCACATACATCCCTTTGTGTAGATCCGATCCTTACATTTGGTACACCAGAGCAGAAAGAGAAATATGTTCCGGACCTTGCTTCCGGTAAAAAACTGGGCGCTTTCGGTCTGACAGAGCCGATGGCAGGTACAGATGCCCAGGGTCAGCAGACAAAAGCTGTTTTAGATGGAGATGAGTGGGTTCTGAACGGATCCAAATGCTTCATCACAAACGGTAAAGAAGCTGACGTATATATCGTAATCGCTGTTACAGGCAAAGTTGAAAAACGTGGCAGAACAATGAAAGAGATCTCTGCTTTCATCGTTGAAAAAGGAACACCAGGATTTACATTTGGTGTTAAAGAGAAAAAAATGGGTATCCGTGGTTCATCCACATATGAGTTAATCTTCACAGATTGCCGTATCCCGAAAGAGAACCTTCTTGGAAAACAGGGTAAAGGTTTCAACATCGCTATGCATACACTGGATGGCGGACGTATCGGTATCGCTGCACAGGCACTTGGTCTTGCAGAGGGTGCATTAGAGACAACAGTTGCATACGTAAAAGAGAGAAAACAGTTCGGCAGAAGCATCGCTCAGTTCCAGAACACACAGTTCCAGTTAGCAGACATGGCTACAAAAGTAAAAGCTGCTCAGTTAATGGTATACAGAGCTGCATTAAAGAAAGATGAGTACCAGGCTGGTGCAAAAGTTTCTTATTCTGTAGAAGCTGCTATGGCAAAACTTTACGCTGCAGAAGTTGCAATGGAAGTTACAACAAAATGCGTACAGTTACATGGTGGTTATGGTTACATCAGAGAGTACGATGTTGAGCGTATGATGCGTGATGCTAAGATCACAGAGATCTACGAAGGAACAAGTGAAGTTCAGCGTATGGTTATTTCTGGTGCATTACTTAAGTAAGGAGGAAAACAATCGTGAAGATTATTGTTTGTATTAAACAGGTACCTGATACAGCAGGTGGAGTAAAGTTCAATCCGGACGGAACTCTTGACAGAGCAGCAATGCTCACAATCATGAACCCGGATGATAAAGCAGGTCTTGAGGCTGCTTTAAGATTAAAAGACCAGTATGGCGCAGAAGTTACTGTTTTAACAATGGGACTTCCGAAAGCTGGCGATACATTACGCGAAGCATTAGCAATGGGTGCTGACAATGCAGTTCTGGTAACAGACAGATGCCTTGGTGGTGCTGATACATGGGCTACATCTTCCACAATCGCAGCAGCGATCCGTGAGATGGGCGAGTATGACCTGATCATCACAGGCCGTCAGGCGATCGATGGTGATACTGCACAGGTTGGACCACAGATCTCTGAGCACCTTGATATCCCGGTAATCTCTTACGCACGTAAGATCGAGATCGAGGGAGATGCTGTAAAAGTACAGCGTCAGTATGACGACAGATATCATGTAGTAAAAGCTCAGATGCCTTGTCTGATCACATGCCTTGCAGAGATCAATGACCCGAGATACATGACACCGGGTGGAATCTTTGACGCATGCGAAGCAGAGATCACAACAATGGGAAGAGCAGAACTGAAGACACTGGAAGATGGAAACATGGGTCTTGCAGGTTCTCCGACAAAGATCGCAAAAGCATCCGACAAAGTAAGAAAAGGTGCTGGAGAGAAAATCACACTGGATACAGAAGAAGCTGTTTCTTATCTGCTTGGTAAGATGACAGAGAAACATGTATGCGGACTGTAAGAGAAAGGAGAAATAACAATGGCAGCAATGGAACAATCCTTAATTGAGCAGTACAAAGACGTATATGTATTCGCTCAGCAGGTTGATAATGAGATCAGCCCGATCGCTTTCGAGTTACTCGGAAAAGCAAAAGACCTTGCAAATGATTTAAATGAGAAAGTAGTAGCAGTATTACTTGGACATAACGTAAAAGACCTTGCAGCTCAGCTTGGTGCTTACGGTGCAGATAAAGTTATCGTTGTAGATGACAAAGAACTTGAGGTATACAGAACAGAGCCGTATACACATGCACTTGCATCTGTGATCAATGAGTTCAAACCGGAGATCATGTTAGTAGGAGCAACAGCAATCGGCCGTGACCTTGGCCCGCGTGTATCCGCACGTGTCCAGACAGGTCTGACAGCTGACTGTACATTACTTGAGATCGGTGATTTCCCACTGAACCCGATGCCGGGTAGAGAGCAGAAACACAATCAGTTACTGATGACACGTCCTGCTTTCGGTGGAAATACAATCGCAACAATCGCTTGCCCGGATAACCGTCCGCAGATGGCAACTGTTCGTCCGGGTGTTATGCAGAAGATCGATCCGATCGCTGATGCAAAACCGGAAGTGATCGAGTACAACCCGGGCTTCACACCGGACAACAAATACGTTGAGATTCTTGACGTTGTTAAGAACGTAGCTGACGTAGTAGACATCCAGGATGCTAAGATCCTTGTATCCGGCGGCCGTGGAGTTGGAACACCGGAGAACTTCAAAATGCTCGAAGAGCTGGCTGAGGTTGTTGGCGGTACAGTATCCTGCTCCCGTGCAGTTGTAGATGCAGGCTGGAAACCGCAGGATCTGCAGGTAGGACAGACTGGTAAGACAGTTCGTCCGCAGGTTTACTTTGCAATCGGTATTTCCGGAGCAATCCAGCACGTAGCCGGTATGGAAGAGTCTGACCTGATCATCGCAGTAAACAAAGACGAAGATGCTCCGATCTTTGACGTAGCTGATTACGGTATCGTTGGAGATCTGAACAAGATCGTTCCGCTTCTTACTGAGGAGATCAAAAAAGCTCTGGCAGCTAA
>NZ_CAKRAS010000110.1 GCF_934295145.1 uncultured Eubacterium sp.
AAGAAACGGACAAATGTGGGATGGCCGGAAAATCAAAGAAAAAGCGGGCTCTGGGCGAAGAAAGAGGCATATTTAGGCAAAGAAAAAGGCATATATTGGTCCTATATCTGTCCGTTAAATAAAAAATGAAGCCTTATTTTATGCCATTTTTGCTAAATAACGGACATTTATGGGAGGATTTTTGTGAACTTACGGCATAATTAAGGAAAAATGAATTGTGAAACAATTTAAATGCGGGAAGAAACGGACAATTTTGGGATAGGAAAACATGAACTAACGGACGTTTTTAGGATCAAATTTTGATAACTAACGGACATATGTAGGAAGAAAAGGCGCATTTTTTCGAAAGAAACGGACAAATATAGGGAATTTGAGTGGAAGAAACGGCATAAATGAGGCAAACAGATGTTTTAACGGACATTTATGGGAGGAATGAAAAAGAAAAAAATCTATATATTGTGCCGTAAGTTTGAAAAATATACTCTTTTAGCGGACAAATATAGGATGTATATGGAATTTATTACGGACATTTGTGGGATTACCCATCTTTTAACGGACATTTATAGGCCCAGTTTTTCGAAGAATAAGACATTTTTGGTATCGAACAGATGTTTTAACGGACAAATATAGGATATAACTTTATTTAACGGACATTTATGGGATGCAGAAAATCAAGATATGGACATATTTGGGAGAAAAATCCGCTATTTAGTGGACAAATGTAGGAGGCTACACAAGTTATAGCGGACATTTATGGGAAATCAGATTTAATTAACGGACAAATATAGGATAAATTAATATCTTTTAACGGACATTTATAGGTGTTGATAACTTTTTGAAAAAAGTCTGACAGTTTTTTCATTGACAAATTGAGGATTTAAAGGCATAATTAAGGAAATAAAAAAGAACGAAATAGTTTTCCTGTCTGATGCAGAAATGCAGCAGATTTTTCTGTGAAACAAAAGATACAATATGATATAAGGAACTTTATGACTGATGGCAAAGAATGAGATAGCAAAATCGGATAAAACGATGTTTCCTGATATGTTGAAGAAAAGTAATTTTCTCATTTCTTCCGTATACAGAGCATCGCTTTTAGAGAACAAAGTGCTGGCACTGGCATTGACAAAAGTGCGCCTGAGCGATCAGGGACGTCCGGTTGCGACACTTCGGACAAAAGAAATTAAAGAAGTATTACATGTAACCGGAAATGCAATGGGTACATATCTGAAAGATGTAGCTACTTCATTGGCTGGACGTACTATGTTTATTGAATCTGCAGATGGTAGTTTTAAATGTATGAGTCTGGTTGGTGTGGTTAGTTATGAATCTGGATCCGGCACGATGGAAATTAAGTTTGAACCGGAGATCAAAGATTATATTTATGATTTGAAAGCAAACTTTACAATGTTGAATATTCCGATGATGTTATCATTTCGTTCCGGGTGGTCGTATCGTTTATACGAGCTGCTTTCTTCGCGTGCCTATCATTCGAAATATGACAAGGAAACCGGCAATGTATTCCATATAAAATATGGTGTTTCAGAAATTAAACTTCATCTTGGTACAGTTCAGATCAAGGATGATAAAGGAAAGATCAATCGTGATATTCAGCGTGAGTTGGAGAAAAAAGAAATCGATTATGATTATATTGTCAATGAACTGGTACATGAAAAGCTGAAATCTTTTGATAAATGGTGTGATTTTAAGCGCCGTGTTCTGGATGTGGCAGTCAATGAAATTAATGAAAAATCAGATATTTCTGTAAAATATGATCTGATGCGAAGTGGCCGTGGTGGAAAAATCTATGGTATTGATTTCGAGGTTACAAAGAAAGATATGACGGTGGAGCCAACCATTGAAGAGGAAGTTCCTACACCAGGAGATGCAGAACTGGATGATCTGATCGATAAAGTTATGGACATTATTGATGAGAAAATCAAGATTTCCCAGGCAAAAGCATTGTTGAAAGTTGCAAATTACGATATTAACAAGATTGAATATGCTTACGAGCTGGCCTGCAAGCAGGAAAATATCCATAATCTGATTGGATGGCTTACTTCTGCAATACAGAATGGCTATGAAGATAACCCGATCCATAAAGTAAAAGGTTATTCTCAGAATGAAACTGAGGAATTTGACGAGTATATGCAGCAAATGAGGCTGGAACACTTTGCAAATATGGAAACAGAAGAAAAATAATCATAAGTTTTATGAAAGTGAAATATAAAAGCACCGATAATACATTTTTCATATCTTATCGGTGCTTTTATATTATTTTTTTTGAAAAATATCCTATAAATGTCCGCAAGTTATCCTATAAATGTCCGTTAGTTCGACAATCCTAAATATGTCTGCAAATTAGCCCATAAATGTCCGTTAATTCGAATATCCCAAATATGTCTGTAAATTAGCCCATAAATGTCCGTT
>NZ_CAKRAS010000111.1 GCF_934295145.1 uncultured Eubacterium sp.
TTGTTAATATTTGTTTTGGATATTGATACATAAAACACCCCATAAATGAAAAAGTCCCACCGGGTTGCGCATGAAAATCAGAGGCGTGGTGGGTTCTGTTACTATCATTATACAACTTTTATTGTGACTGTCAAGATTCCTTTTTTTAAATAGAATACAAGCTCCCAATATTTCTTGCAGTACACACCTGTTACACGAAGTGTAACAGGTGTGTACTGCATTGTCAATTATCTATAAATCAATTCGTTCAACACAATTTCTTCTGCACGATTGTGGATACTGCCCATTCTCTGAATCCATTCCCACTGATTATCTTCTTTCATTTTCTCGGTTACAGACTCAGCTTTTTGCATTTGATTAATGATGGTCTGCAATCTATCTTGTGCCTGCTCATTTATATCCGCCAGATAGCTCCAGAGCTGACAACTCAACACCAAATCGTTAAATATCACTGGCTTATTCTCCCGCAAATATTCTCGGTGCATACGTCCATACTTTCCAATAGGACGTTCTTCCTCCGGCAACTTCAAATCCGGTATATAATAATCCCCAACCAGTACATAATCAATTCTGTTCTTCGTAAGTCTTTCTTTCATCGTATTTAACCTCTTTCACAACGTATTTATCATAGCTTGACTTCATCTGTCGTAAAAGTGTCGTAAATTCAGGTCGGATTTTGAAAAAATCCTTGATTTTCAAAAGTTTTCAGCACTATTTTCGTCACTTGCCGTGGCAGATGAAAAGTACTTTTATCATAATCTCTATAATCCTCCATAAGTCTCGAAAACGTTGATTTTACAAGGGTTTCCGGACTTTCGGTTTTTCTTCAAATTTTCATAAGTCTCTGTAAATCTTTGCAACTACACCATCAAGTGGTGTAGTAAATGGTGTAGTAATTTTAAGATATTACCACCATATCTGCTGCTCATACAGCAGTCAAATCTCTGTTCTTTTCAGTTTCGGAGTGCTGACGGAACCGGGCAATCTGTGCCATCTGCTCCGCAGCGTGTGCATAACTTGCATGCGTGTAAACATTGAGTGTAACACCAGCATCCGAATGTCCCATCTCAAATCAATAATCCTGAGTTTCTTCTTCCCCAATAAAAATGTTATATGTGTAGTTTACTTTTTTTATAGCATCAAAGAAACCATAATGATACTCCGATTCTTTTATATTCTGAAAATAAAATTCTCTTAAATCCATTTTTCACCCCATATGCAAATACCTAATCATTAACCGTCTCGTCAAGGCTGTTAATGAACTATTCCAGAGGCTGATAATTAGCCAATAACTCATTTAATACGTTTCTGAATATCCTCAACAGATGGCAGTTGCTTTTCCAGATCATCTGGCAGACTGCTGGTTATTTTATATTCGCTTACACCAATCGGCTTTGAAATATCTTTGAGCGAATATTCTGCAACCACATTATTCTTGCTTTTGCACAGAAGCAAGCCAATGGACGGATTATCCTGCTCTTTCTTTAAAATGCCATCCACCGCTGACAGATAAAAATTTAGCTGACCGGCATATTCCGGCTTGAAGTCACCAGTTTTCAATTCAATAACCACATAACAGCGTAGATTCAGGTTATAAAATAGCAAATCAATGTAAAAATCATCGCCACCTACATTCAGGTGATACTGATTGCCCAAAAATGCAAATCCTGTTCCAAGCTCCAGAAGAAGCTTTGTAACATCCCGAACCAGTGCCTGCTCAATATCTCGTTCCAGCATATCTTCCCGGAAAGGAATAAAATCAAAGACGTATGGGTCTTTCATAGTCTGCACTGCTAATTCGCTTTGCGAAGATGGTAGACGATGCTCAAAATTTGTGACCTTATTTGCCAAAACCTGCCGCTGATACAAATCACTTTCGATTTGATGAATCAAAACATTGTGAGACCATCCATTCTCAGCCGTTTTTTCAATGTACCATATACGCTGTTGAGGATCTTTGACTTTTTCCAAAATTGCGATATTATGGGACCACGGAATTTGTGCAGACACCGTCTGCACAAATTCCCGATCAGGATAAGTCTCAGCAAATTTTGCCATATATTTTAGATTACGAACAGAATATCCTTTACTCTCTGGAAAGGAAATCCTAATATCAGTGGCAAGATTGTCAATAAACTTGTTACCCCATGATTTATGTTCATTGATCACACAACCTATATCATGATAAAGGAGCAACATATCTGCATTCGCATGAACTGCTGCACGGTACTGTGCAGCCCTGATTTCGCTCTTGATATTTTCGATAATGGAGAGATACTCAG
>NZ_CAKRAS010000112.1 GCF_934295145.1 uncultured Eubacterium sp.
TAATGAGAGCGAGCCGTAAGGCGAAGGTCGAATTTAGTGAATCGAACTTCCATATGAACAAAAGTGAGAAATTGAATAGTGACGGAAAGTGAAGATTCGGGATTCCGAATGGCCATTTTTCGAAGTAAATGAATTTGATTGAAGAAATTTCACCTGTATGAAGTTTTGAAGGTATATAAAATAAATATATCAAAAGGGGTGTTCCTGAATGGGAGCATCCTTTTTGGTATGTAAAAAAATGTTTTAGCATGGTAAAGAAGTAGACAAAGAAAAACAGCAGCCACGCGACTGCTGTTCTTCACATAGGGAGATTGAGTTATGAAAATGTTTATCAAAAATAAAGTAGATTTCCTTTTGACAAGTATTATGATATCTAATAAATATGAGCAAAATGTGTCAAAATTCTAAAAGAAGAAGAATTAATTCTAAAAGAATCATGTTAAAAGTATAAAGAAAAAATAAAAAACTTGATAAAAGACAGGAAAGAAGGAATTTTACGATGGAATTAGTAAAAGGAAGACCATTGGATACGGAAAAACGTCTGGAAAAAGAAGTCCGGGTCTATGATCTGTTGGATGAACTTGGAATAGAATACTGGCGGATAGATCATGAAGCAGCGCAGACCATGGAAGACTGTGAGGAGGTAGACAGGATTCTTGATGCTGTGATCTGCAAAAATCTGTTCTTATGCAATCGTCAGAAGACAAAATTTTATCTGCTGATGATGCCGGGAGATAAGCCGTTTAAGACTAAGGAGCTGTCTGCACAGATCCAGAGCGCACGTTTGTCTTTTGCACCGGAAGAATATATGGAAAAATTCCTGGATATCACACCGGGATCTGTCAGTGTCATGGGGCTGATGAATGATACAGAAAATCAGGTACAGCTTCTGGTGGATGCGGATGTATTGGAGGGAGAGTATGTGGGATGTCATCCTTGTATCAATACTTCTAGTCTGAAATTGAAAACAAGCGATGTTTTTACATCTTATTTACAAGCAGTGCATCATGATTATATTTTAGTTCATTTGGGAAAAGAGAAAGAAAATGAATGATATTCTGAGTTATCCGTGAAATGAACAGGATAATGAATGATTTAAAAACAGCCATGGATGGCTGAACGAATATTAATTACTTTAGGAGAAAGCAACATTATGAACCAGTACAAAAAAGGTGTGATTTATACGATCATTGGCGGTGCATGCTGGGGGATTTCCGGAACATGCGGAGAATATCTGTGTACATTCCGGGGAATGGATACGAGACTTTTGACAGATATCAGACTGGTAGGAGCTGGTATCATCCTGTGTCTGTTTATGGCAATGCGTTATCGTCCAAATGTGAAACTGTTTTTGAAGACGCCAAATGCAGTATTACATTGCATCGTATTTGGTATCGGAGGTTTGATGTTTACACAGTATGCATATCTGACGGCTATTTCAAAAACAAATGCGGGAACGGCTACGGTGCTGCAGTATTTGTCGGCAATTTTTGTATTGCTGATTGTCTGCCTGCGAAAAAGAAAACTGCCGGTTTTGCGGGAAAACATTGCGATCATTTCCTGCCTGGTGGGTACGTTTCTGGTGGCAACCCACGGAAGTTTTACTTCACTCTATATATCAAAGGAAGGACTGCTCTGGGGATTTCTGGCGGCAGTAGCGGCCACACTCTATATATTGATCCCTCAGCAGCTGCTGGCGGACTGGGGAAGTATTATACCAACCGGAATCGGCATGCTGACCGGAGGAATCGCATTTTTCTTTATCATGCGGGTGTGGAAAATATCGGTGCAGTTTGACTGGGCAACTGTGGCGATCACAGCGCTGATCGTGCTGGTTGGTACCGTACTTGCGTTTACTATGTTTCTGAAGGGAACCAGCCTGGTGGGTCCGGCCCGTGGAAATATGTTGGGATGTGTGGAGCCGCTGATGGCGACAATCTGTTCCGCTGTTTTCCTGGATACGGTGTTTATGCCAATGGATATTATTGGATTTGGATTCATTATTGCAACAGTTTTCATACTTGCGAAGAATTAGTTACAAAATGGTAATGTGCGGATTGAACAAAAAAAAGTGAAATAAAAAAACAAGTTTGTGCACACTTACACGCGAGGGTTTGCTATTATAATAACTGTAAAAACCCCCAATACATTATATAGTTTTTTGCTACCCCCATAGTAAAAAATACCTTC
>NZ_CAKRAS010000113.1 GCF_934295145.1 uncultured Eubacterium sp.
ACCATGCTTGGAGGATTGCCGCCTGCCCATATGGAGGATGCCCGTTTAAAGGACAATTTTAAAGCTTATTTTAAAACGTCGGATGCGCAATATGTGTGGTATAAGGGTAGAACTTGGCGGGTGAAGATTACAAAAGTGTATGTATACGCGCAATGTTATGCTGCCATTATGACGGTTTTTACACAAATTAAACCATACCCACGCGTTGTTGGGATTGATATCGGTGGATTCACAACGGATTATCTGACAATGGTGCGTGGCACGATTGACATCGAGCATACGGATTCCCTAGAGCAGGGATTGACTCTTTTATATCAGACCATACATAAAAAGTGCTTAAAAAAGTTTGACGCGATCATCGAAGAGAGCGATGTGGATGCCATTTTAAGTGGGGACACCAGTCTGTATGATGAGGAGATCATTGCACTGGTGGAAGAAGAAGCACAGGCATTTGTAGACAGTCTGTTATCCTCTTTTCGTGAATTTCAGATTGACCTGAAACATTCCTTCGTGGTGTTCTTAGGCGGTGGAGCGATCCTTCTGAAAAAATATATTGAGAAATCCCCATTGCTTGGCAGATATATGTTTTTGGATGATATAAAAGGAAACGTACATGGATACAAATTGTTGTATCAGGTGATGCAAAAAAAGAAGGGTGAGCGATCATGAAAAAGAATCCCTATCAGTTTACGATCCGGTTTAACAGCACAATCGCTGGACACTGCCAGGCAGCGGCATTCTTAAACCGCTGCGGTACGCGTGCCAAGGCACATGTGATCGCGGAAGCACTGGACTTATATTTACGTGAGAAAAAGCAACTGTTAGGACTTGGGGAACTGGAGCGTATCGAAGTTGTACCGGAAGTGAATGGACAGGAGCAGAAAAAAGATAGCAGGCAGGAGAAAAAAGCAGACCAGAAAAAGGTTTCAAAGCCAGAGCCGGTTGTGTATGCACAGGAAGTGGAAGCACTTAATGAAGAAGACATGGATGCAATCGTTGCATCCCTTGCTGCCTGGGATATGGATGATTAGGGAGAAATGGAGAGTACATGGATATGAAATTATTAGACGAGGTAAAGAAAATGGCAGCACTGGATCAGGCGGATAAAGAATTTTTAAAACGGACGGAAAAACGGATGGGACATTTCCTCAAAGAAGGGATCGATTTGTTTTTCTGCTTCTTCTTCCGGCTGTGATCGCAAGTCTGTCAGATAAGTGAGGGCAGATGAGAAAAAAATTACAAGAGAAAAAGAAGCAGTGGATGGAATGGTTGACCGGGCTTTTTGCGAGAGGGAAAGAGCTGATAAAAACGGTCAGGGAACATATGGCAGAACTGAGCCGTGAGCAGGAGCTGGAAGAAAGAAAAATACAGGCATTAAAGCGGATGATCCGTTATGCGGGGGAACTCCTTCTTGTACTGTTTGTATTTTGTGCGCTGATGCAGCATGTGTGGATCGGTCAGGTACAGGGGGCTTCCATGCGTCCAACCTATCAGGAAGGACAGTTTATCTTACTCCTTCGTGGGAAGGAATATAACCGGGGCGATGTGGTAGGTGTGGAATATAGTGCCGGAGAAGAAAAGACCATATTGCTCAAACGGATCATTGCCATTGGTGGAGATGTGGTGTCCTGTAAGTATGGACAGTTATATGTCAACGGGCAGAAAATATCAGAATCCGATCATACAGTGGGAAAAACCTCGGATATTCCGGCACAGACGGTCCCAG